>NZ_JBDGML010000123.1:0-226867 GCF_057655195.1 Arthrobacter sp. Soil_N43 | reverse complement strand
TCCTTCGCTTGCTTGCCCGGACGCTCCCTCACGTCTTGCCATGTGGCGACCGACGCTCCCTCACGTCTTGCCGTGTGGCTCCGGACGCTCCCTCACGTCTTGCCGTGTGGCGCCGGACGCTCCCTCACGTCTTGCCGTGTGGCTCCGAACCGTCGCTCACAAGTGAGGGAGGGTTGGGGTTTTGGGGGCGGGAAGTGAGGGAGGGTTGGGGCCCCCTACAGGACCTTGCGGATGGTTTCTTCGAAGCTCGTGACGTGGTGCAGGGCGAGTTCGCCTGCCTTGTCGGCGTCCCCGTCCGCCACGGCCTTGAGCAGGTCCACGTGCTCGGTGATGTGGCCGCTGACCGAGGGGACCTTGTCCAGGACCACGCACCAGATGCGGGTTGCCAGGTTGTCGTACCGGATCAGGGTGTCTTCCAGGTGCGGGTTGGCGGCTGCGCGGTAGATCAGGCGGTGCACCATCAGGTCGTAGCGCATCAGTTCGCGGGACTCTGCGGGGTCGGGGGCGAGTTCCGCGATGGTCTCGGCGACGTCCAGTAGCTCGCGGCGCATGGCGGCGTTGGCCCTGGATGCGGCACGGCGGGCCGCCAAGGGTTCCAGCAGTTCCCGGATTTCCGAGACGTCGGCGAGTTCCGTGAAGTCCACTGTGGTGGCGAAGGTTCCCCGGCGGGGATAGGAAACCACCAGGTGGTCCACCTCCAGCCTCTTGATCGCCTCGCGTACCGGCGTCCGGCTGAAGCCGAGCTCGGCGGCCAGCTGGCCGTCGTTGATGGGTTCGCCCGGCCGGATGTCCAGCATGATCAGCTTGTCGCGCAACTGCCGGTAGGCAGCCTCCGCTTGGGACGGTGCTTCCTCCTCTGCGGGAAGAAGGGCACTGAGGGCATTCACGGGGGCGGCTCCAATCCTGATCAATCGGAAGCGGGGACCCACTTTGCTTCCGGCTATTGACTAGCTTGTGATTCCAATCATACCATTGTCATCAACACTGATATATCAGTACAAGACAAAAAGGTATTTCAAAGGAGCATCCGTGGTTGAGCAGTTGAACGAGCGACTTTCCGCAGTCGATCCCGAGATCCAGCAGGCAATTGACCGCGAGCTGGTGCGCCAGCAGTCCACCCTGGAAATGATCGCCTCGGAGAACTTCGCTCCGTCCGCTGTCATGGAGGCGCAGGGTTCGGTCCTCACCAACAAGTACGCCGAGGGATACCCCGGCAAGCGCTACTACGGCGGCTGCGAACACGTTGATGTGGTCGAGCAGCTCGCCATTGACCGGGTCAAAGCCCTGTTCGGCGCCGAATTCGCCAACGTCCAGCCGCACTCCGGCGCCCAGGCCAACGCGGCCGCAATGTTCGCACTGCTGAACCCCGGCGACACCATCATGGGCCTGGACCTGGCCCACGGCGGCCACCTCACCCACGGCATGCGCATCAACTTCTCCGGCAAGCTCTACAACGTGGTTCCCTACCGCGTCCGCGAGTCCGACTTCCGGGTAGACATGGCCGAAGTCGAGGCCCTGGCCCTGGAGCACAAGCCGAAGCTCATCGTCGCCGGCTGGTCCGCCTACTCCCGCCAGCTCGACTTCGCCGAGTTCCGCCGGATCGCTGACCTCGTGGGCGCCTACCTCATGGTGGACATGGCACACTTCGCCGGCCTGGTCGCGGCTGGGCTGCACCCCAACCCGGTGCCGTACGCCGACGTCGTCACCACCACCACCCACAAGACCCTGGGCGGACCGCGCGGCGGAGTCATCCTCGCCAAGGAGCAGTACGCCAAGAAGATCAACAGCGCCGTTTTCCCGGGCCAGCAGGGCGGCCCGCTGGAGCACGTCATCGCCGCCAAGGCCGTGGCCTTCAAGCTGGCAGCAGGCCCCGAATTCAAGGAACGCCAGGAGCGCGTCCTGCAGGGCGCCAAGCTGCTGGCCGAGCGCTTCCTGCAGCCCGACGTCGAATCAGCCGGCGTCACCGTGGTCAACGGCGGCACCGACGTGCACCTGGTCCTCGTGGACCTGCGCAACTCCGAACTGGACGGCCAGCAGGCCGAGGATGCGCTGCACCGGATCGGCATCACCGTGAACCGCAACGCCGTACCGTTCGACCCCCGCCCGCCGATGGTCTCCTCGGGCCTCCGGGTCGGCACCCCCGCCCTGGCCACCCGCGGCTTCGGCGCCGCGGAGTTCACCGAAGTAGCGGACATCATCGCGACGGCGCTCATTGCCGCCGCGGGCAGCGGCACCGGCGGCAGCGGCACCCTCGATGACGCAACCGCCGTCGAACTCCGTGCCCGCGTGACCGCGCTCGCCGAACAGTTCCCGCTCTACCCGCACTTGAACGGCGACGCCGAGACTGCCGCGTTCAGCGAATTCGATGCAGCAATGATTGGAGCAGCCAAGTGAGCACCCACCAGCTCCCGGAGCACCCGGACTTCCTCTGGCACAACCCGGAGCCCAAGTCCTCCTACGACGCGGTGATCGTGGGCGGCGGCGGGCACGGCCTGGCCACGGCCTACTTCCTGGCCAAGAACCACGGCATGACCAACATCGCCGTCCTGGAAAAGGGCTGGCTGGCCGGCGGCAACATGGCACGCAACACCACCATCATCCGTTCCAACTACCTCTGGGACGAGAGCGCCGCCATCTACGAGCACGCCCTGAAGCTGTGGGAAATCCTGCCGGAGGAGCTCGAATACGACTTCCTGTTCAGCCAGCGCGGGGTCATGAACCTCGCCCACACCCTCGGAGACGTCCGCGAAAGCATCCGCCGGGTCGGAGCGAACAAGCTCAACGGCGTGGACGCCGAGTGGCTGGAGCCGGACCAGGTCAAGGAACTCTGCCCCATCCTGAACATCAGCGACAACATCCGCTACCCCGTGATGGGCGCCACCTACCAGCCGCGCGCAGGCATCGCCAAGCACGACCACGTGGCCTGGGCCTTCGCCCGCAAGTGCGACGAACTGGGCGTGGACATCATCCAGAACTGCGAGGTCACGGGCTTCCTCAAGGACGGCAACCGCGTGGTGGGCGTCAAGACCAACCGCGGCACCATCAACACCGAGAAGGTGGGCCTGTGCGCTGCCGGGCACAGCTCGGTCCTGGCGGAGATGGCCGGATTCCGGCTCCCCATCCAGTCCCACCCGCTGCAGGCACTGGTCTCGGAACTGCACGAACCCATCCACCCCACCGTCGTGATGTCCAACCACGTGCACGTGTACGTCTCCCAGGCGCACAAGGGCGAACTGGTCATGGGTGCCGGCGTCGACTCCTACAACGGCTACGGCCAGCGCGGTTCCTTCCACGTGATCGAGCACCAGATGGCCGCCGCCGTCGAACTGTTCCCCATTTTCGCCCGGGCGCACGTGCTCCGGACCTGGGGCGGCATCGTGGACACCACGCTGGACGCCTCGCCGATTGTGGGCCTCAGCCCCGTGGAGAACATGTTCGTCAACTGTGGCTGGGGAACGGGCGGCTTCAAGGGCACCCCGGCTGCCGGCCTTACCTTCGCGCACACCATCGCCACCGGCACTCCGCACAAGCTCAACAAGCCGTTTGCCCTGGAGCGCTTCGAAACCGGAGCCCTGATCGACGAACACGGCGCCGCCGCCGTCGCCCACTAGCCGCCGACCACTAGAAAGAAGAAGCACATGCTGCTCATCTCCTGCCCCAACTGCGGCTCGCGCGACGAGACCGAATTCCACTACGGCGGCCAGGCCCACGTTCCCTACCCGGAAAACCCGAACGACCTCACCGACCGGGAATGGGCCGAGTACCTGTTCTACCGCGAAAACACCAAGGGAACGTTCGCCGAGCGGTGGGTGCACAGCACCGGCTGCCGCCAGTGGTTCAACATGCTCCGGGACACGGTCACGTACGACATCCAGGCCGTCTACCCGATGGGCGCGCCCCGGCCGGCATCGTCTGCCCCGGCACCTGAGTCCGGCACGGCCAGCCTCGCCCCGGACAGCACCACCACCGGGACGGCGGCGCCCAGCATCGCTGCAACCAGCATTGCCACAAGCACTACACCCGCCTCCACCACCGCCCCGAAAGGAGCGACCAAGTGACCTCCCAGACAGCGCGCCTCAGCACCGGCGGACGCATCGACCGCAGCATCTCCTGGCGCTTTACCGTGGACGGCGAGGAATTCACCGGGCACCCCGGTGACACGCTCGCGTCGGCCCTGCTCGCGAACGGCCGGGTCGCCGTCGGCAACTCGCTCTACGAGGACCGCCCCCGCGGCATCCTGGCCGCCGGGGTGGAAGAGCCCAACGCGCTGGTCCGCATCGAACCGCGCTTCCCCGGCCACGTGGCCGAGTCCATGCTCCCCGCCACCACCGTCACCCTGGTGGACGGCCTGAAGGCCGGCCTGCTGAACGGGCTGGGCCGGCTGGACCCGGAGGACGACCGCGCCGAGTACGACAAGAAGTACGTCCACACGGACGTGCTGGTGGTCGGCGGCGGCCCCGCAGGCCTGGCGGCGGCCCGCGAAGCCGTGCGCACCGGTGCCCGCGTCATCCTGATGGACGACCAGCCCGAACTTGGCGGATCCCTCCTGTCCGGCTCCACCGCTCCCGACGCCGCGGAGACCATCGAGGGCAAGCCCGCCCTGGAATGGGTGGCTGATGTTGAGGCCGAACTCATCTCGGCGGCCGAATGCAAGGTCCTGCACCGCACCACTGCCTTCGGCGCCTATGACGCCAACTACGTCATCGCCGTCCAGAACCGCACCGACCACCTGTCCAGCCCCGCTGCCCCCGGCGTGTCCCGGCAGCGTATTTGGCACATCCGTGCCAATCAGGTCATCCTGGCCCCCGGCGCCCACGAGCGGCCCCTGGTGTTCGAGAACAACGACCGCCCCGGCATCATGCTCGCCTCCGCTGTCCGCAGCTACCTGAACCGCTACGCCGTGGCCGCCGGATCGCGCGTGGTCATCGGCACCACCAACGACAGCGCCTACGCACTGGCCTCGGACCTGCGGATCGCGGGCATCAAGGTGGCGGCCGTCGTTGACGCCCGTCCCAGCCTCACGCCGGTGGCTGCCGCCGCCGTCGAAGCCGGCACCCGCGTGCTGATCGGCAGCGCGGTGGCCGACACTGCCGCTTCCGAGCCCGGCGCAGGCTCCGGCGATGGCCGGCTGGCCAGCGTCACCGTCCGCAGCATCAACGACGACGGCGAACTCACCTCCGGCATCGAAGAAATCGCCTGCGACCTGCTGGCAGTTTCAGGCGGCTGGAGCCCGCTGGTGCACCTGCACTCGCAGCGGCAGGGCAAGCTGCGCTGGGACGAGGAGCTGGCGGCCTTCGTGCCGAGCACCGTGGTCCCGAACCAGCAGACCATTGGCTCCGGCCGCGGCAGCTTCGAACTCGAGGACTGCCTCGCCGAAGGCATCTCCGCGGGAGCGGCGGCGGCCATCGCCGCCGGCTTCGAGTCCGCCGTCGAGCCGTCCGTGCTCGGCGAGGCGAAAGCGTCCGGCCCGACGCGCCAGCTGTGGCTGGTCCCCGGGCAGACCGGCACGCCGGATGACTGGCACCACCACTTCGTGGACTTCCAGCGCGACCAGTCCGTGGCTGACGTCCTCCGTTCCACCGGCGCCGGCATGCGGTCCGTGGAGCACATCAAGCGCTACACCTCCATCAGCACCGCGAACGACCAGGGCAAGACCTCGGGCGTCAACGCGATCGGCGTCATTGCGGCGGCACTTCGTCAGGCCGGCGAAGCGTCCCGGGGCATCGGCGACATCGGCACCACCACCTACCGGGCGCCGTTCACCCCCGTGGCCTTCGCGGCACTGGCCGGACGCCAGCGCGGCGAACTGTTCGACCCCGCCCGCGTCACGTCGATCCACCCGTGGCACGTGGCGCAGGGCGCGTTGTTCGAGGATGTGGGGCAGTGGAAGCGCCCCTGGTACTACCCGCAGGGCGGGGAGGACATGGAAGAAGCGGTGCTCCGCGAGTGCGCCGCCGTCCGGGAATCCGTGGGATTCATGGACGCCACCACCCTCGGCAAGATCGAAATCCGTGGCAAGGACGCCGGTGAGTTCCTCAACCGGATCTACACCAACGCGTTCAAGAAGCTCGCTCCGGGTTCGGCCCGCTACGGCGTCATGTGCCTGTCCGACGGCATGATCTTCGACGACGGCGTGACCCTGCGCCTCGACGAGGACCGCTACTTCATGACCACCACCACCGGTGGCGCCGCGAAGGTGCTGGACTGGCTGGAGGAATGGCTGCAGACCGAGTGGCCTGAACTGGACGTGCACTGCACCTCGGTGACCGAACAGTGGAGCACCATCGCCGTCGTCGGGCCCAAGTCCCGCGCGGTGATCGCCAAGGTGGCACCCGAACTCGCAGCCGACGGCGGCCTGGACGCCGAGGCGTTCCCGTTCATGACCTTCCGCGAAACCACCCTCGCGTCCGGCGTGCAGGCGCGGATCTGCCGCATCTCCTTCTCCGGCGAACTGGCCTACGAAATCAACGTTCCTTCCTGGTACGGGCTGAACACCTGGGAAGCCGTGGCCGCCGCAGGTGCCGAATTCAACATCACCCCCTACGGCACCGAGACCATGCACGTGCTCCGCGCCGAGAAGGGCTACCCGATCGTCGGCCAGGACACCGACGGCACCGTCACCCCGCAGGACGCCGGCATGGAATGGATCATCTCCAAGGCCAAGGACTTCATCGGCAAGCGCTCCTACTCCCGCGCGGACGCGCAGCGCGAAGACCGCAAGCACCTGGTCAGCGTCCTGCCCGTGGACGGTTCCCTCCGGTTGCCGGAAGGCACCCAGCTGGTGGAAAAGGGCATCCCGGTGAAAACGGCCTACGGACCCGTGCCCATGCAGGGCTTCGTGACCTCGAGCTACCACAGCGCCGCCCTCGGCAGGTCGTTCGCGCTGGCGCTGATCAAGAACGGCCGCAACCGCATCGGGGAGACCCTCGTGGCCGCCGCCGGCGACCAGCTGGTCGACGTTGTTGTCGCAGAAACCGTACTTTTTGACCCCGAAGGGACCCGCAAAGATGGCTAACACCGCAGCACTCACAGGCATCAATGGACTCCGGGACATCCGCCGCAGCCCCGCCTCACACCTGGCCGGGGCCATGGAGGCCGGCTCCATCGCGGGAACGGTCACCCTGAACGAGGGCCCGTTCCAGACCATGGCCGGGGTCCGCGTGGACCCCCGCTCCGAGGAAGGGGCGCGCATCGCGTCCGTCGCCGGCGGACTTCCGGCACGCTGCGGCGACGTGGCCGGCACCGACCGCGTCTCCGTCCTCTGGCTGGGACCGCAGGAGTTCCTCGTGGTGGCTCCGGAAGAGGCGCACGACTCCCTGGGCGGGGATCTTATCGGCTCGCTCACGGCGGCCCTGGGCGATGCCCCGGGCCAGGTGGTGGACCTCTCCGCCAACCGCACCACGTTCGAGCTCTCCGGCCCGCGGGCCCGGGCAGTGCTGGAAAAGGGCTGCTCCCTGGACCTGCACCCGCGCAGCTTCACACCGGGGACGGCCCTCAACACCGAAGTGGGCAACATCCCCGTCGTGCTGCTGAAGACAGGGGAGGACAGCTTCCGGCTGTTCCCCCGCGCTTCATTCGCGGACTACCTGGGCCGGTGGCTCCTGGACGCCATGAGGGAGTTTGCTTCCCCCGAGGTGCCCTGATGGCGCTCAGCGCGCTTGATCTGTTTTCCGTTGGCATCGGGCCGTCGTCGTCACACACGGTCGGCCCGATGCGGGCAGCGAAGCTGTTCGCGGACGGGCTGAAGGGCAGCGGACTCCTGAGCTCCACCACCCGTGTCCAGGCTGAACTGTTCGGATCGCTCGGCGCCACCGGCCGCGGCCACGGCTCCGACAAGGCCGTGGTGCTCGGGCTCCAGGGCCTGGAACCGGAAACCGTGGACACGTCCACCGCCGACGACCAGGTGGCAGCCGCCGCACTGGACGCCGAACTCCGGATCAGCGGGGACCACCGGGTGGACTTCAACTGGGACGAGGACGTGGTGCTGCACCGCCGCAAGTCCCTGCCGGCCCACCCGAACGGCATGACCTTCCGGGCCCTGGACCACTCCGGGGCTGTCCTCAGCGAACGGAGCTTCTATTCGATCGGCGGCGGCTTCGTCGTAGACGGCGACGCCGGCCCCGACGCCCAGGTGGTGGCCGACGACACCCCGCTGCCGTACCCCTTCACCACGGCCGACGAACTCCTGGAGATCTGCCGCCGCGAAGGCATGTCCATCTCCGACGTGATGCTCGCCAACGAGCTTGTGTGGCGCAGCGAAGCGGAAGTCCGCGAGGAACTGCTGAAGCTGTGGGCCGTCATGCGCGAATGCGTGGACAACGGCTGCGCCGCGGAAGGCATCCTGCCGGGCGGGCTGAAGGTGAAGCGGCGGGCGCCGTCGCTCTTCCGCACGCTGACCGCGGACACCGGCGTGACCGACCCCCTGCGGGCCATGGAGTGGGTGAACCTGTTCGCGCTGGCCGTCAACGAGGAAAATGCGGCCGGCGGCCGCATCGTCACCGCCCCCACTAACGGCGCGGCCGGCATCGTGCCGGCGGTCCTGCACTACTACGCGAAGTTTGTTCCGGGAGCCGACGACGACGGTGTGGTGCGCTTCCTGCTGGCGGCAGCCGCCGTCGGGATTCTCTTCAAAATCAACGCCTCCATCTCCGGCGCGGAAGTGGGCTGCCAGGGCGAGGTCGGCTCGGCCTGCTCCATGGCGGCCGCCGGGCTGTGCGAGGTGCTGGGCGGCACCCCCGAACAGGTGGAAAACGCGGCCGAAGTGGGGATCGAACACAACCTCGGGCTCACTTGCGATCCTGTGGGCGGCCTGGTGCAGATCCCGTGCATCGAGCGGAACGCCATCGCCAGCGTGAAGGCCATCAACGCCGCGCGGCTGGCGCTGCACGGCGACGGCAGCCACAAGGTGTCGCTGGACAAAGCCATCAAAACCATGCGCGAGACAGGAGCTGACATGAAAACCAAATACAAGGAGACGTCCCGCGGGGGCCTCGCCGTGAATGTGATCGAGTGCTGAGCCATGACTGCCACTAAGCCTGAAACTGTCCCTGCCGTGCCCGCGACCACCGTGGAGCACGTCCTCACGCTCGACTGCCGGGAGTCTCCGGGCATCGTCCACGCCGTCTCCGGCTTCCTGCTGGAGCACGGCTGCGACATCATCGACAACCAGCAGTTCGGCGAACGCTCCGAAGGGCACTTCTTCATGCGGGTGCACTTTGCGTCCGACGGCGATGCCTCCACCGCGGACACCCTGCGTGCCGCTTTTGCCCCGGTGGCCGAACGCTTCGGGATGCGCTGGCGGCTCGAGCCGCACGGCTCCAAGCGCCGCGTGCTGATCATGGTCTCCAAGTTCGGGCACTGCCTCAACGACCTGCTGTTCCGTGCCCGGATCGGCGAACTCCCCATCGACGTGGTGGCCGTGGTCTCCAACCACACCGACCACCAGACGCTCGTGGAATGGCACGGCATCCCGTTCTTCCACGTGCCCGTCACGGCGGACACCAAGCCTGGGGCGGAGGCGCGGCTGCTGGAACTCGTGGACGAGCTCGACGTGGAGCTCGTGGTCCTGGCGCGCTACATGCAGGTCCTCAGCGACGGCCTCACCCGGAAGCTGGAGGGGCGGGCCATCAACATCCACCACTCGTTCCTGCCGAGCTTCAAGGGTGCCAAGCCGTACCACCAGGCCTACGCCCGCGGCGTGAAGACCGTGGGCGCCACCGCGCACTACGTCAACGCCGAGCTCGACGAGGGGCCGATCATTTCGCAGCAGGTGGTGGACGTGGACCACACCTACGGTCCCGAGGACCTGGTGGCCGCCGGCCGCGACACCGAGTGCAAGGCTCTCAGTAACGCCGTCCGCTGGCACTGCGAGGGCCGGGTGATCCTTCACGGGAACAGGACAGTGGTGCTGCGGTAACCCCGTGGTTCCGCCGGTTCCGCCGGTTCCGCCGCTTCCGCCGCTTCAATCAGGACGCTCCCTCACTTCCTGCCGCTTGAACCGGAACCCTCCCTCACTTCCTGCCGCTTGAACCGGAACGCTTCCTCACTTGGTGAGGGAGCATTCCGGTTTTTCGTGCGAGAAGTGAGGAAGCGTTCCGGTTTTTTCTGCGGGAAGTGAGGGACCGTCCCAACTTTCCTGACACCGCTATAAGGCGGCAAGGCGTGTTGCCAGATGCAGGGCCGCGAGCCTGCCCGTTCCCCGTGGATCCCCGCCGCACAGTTCGAAGATCCGCTGCAACCGGTGATGCATCGACTGCCGCTCCACATGCAGTTCCCTGGCGGCCTGCGCAGTGTTGCAGCCGGAGTCGAGCCAGACTGCCAGGGTCACGAGCAGTTGGGAGTTCCGCCGCTCGTCGTGCTCCAGCACGGGGCCCAGTTGCTGGCGCACATAATCCTGCCGCGCCGCCTGGTCCAGGTGCTGCGCCGCGAGCCGCTCCACGGCGAGTTCCTCGACGTCGACCACCAGCCCTGCCATGTCCGACGTCGGCCGTTCCGCCGCACGCAGTGAACCCCCGGCTGCGAGGTCCAAAGCGCATTTGGCCTCCGTCAGTGACCAGGGTGCCTTCCCGATCCCTGCCGCGAGCGGGCCCACCGCCGTCATGGTTCCGGGCTCGACGGGCAGTTCGCGCAACGCAGCCAGGAGGTCGGCGCGGGCGGAGACTTCCCGGTCTGCGGGAAGGGCGGCCAGGGCGAGGAGCTCAGAGTTGTCCACGTAGCTGGCGCTCTGCTGGGCCGACTTCTTCAGGATCTTGTCCATGGCGGCCCGCAACTGCTGCGAGGTCGATGTCCGGACCACTACCGCCACGACCGTTGCCGCGGTCGGGATCCCGGCCGCAGGCGCGAGCTGCTGAAGACGCCAGGGCTGGCTGCCGGAGCTGACTGCCCGCAGCAGGGCCGTGCCTGCCACCTCCTTCAGCCCGGGCGGCATCCGCTGCAGCAGCGCCAGCGACAGGATGTCAACACACCGGCCCCCCGCAACGCGCGCCAGGTTCACGTCGCTATGCGCAGGGACGGTGATGGCCAGTCGCGCCGAGGGTACGCCCCGGACGGGCACGTCAATATTGATCAGCGTGCCGTCGGTTTCCGGACTGAGTTCTGGCGTTTCCCCGTGCGGTCCGTCGGCGCCGGCCCCGTCTGCAGGCATAAAGGTTTCAGCGGCGGGCACCGCGCTGCCCAGCGTCACGCCGGAGACGGTGGAGAGCTCAAGGGCCGCTTCAATGATGCCGGCCAGGACGGCAAGAATCCGGTCCAGGCTGCTTCCATGGGCCAGTTCCACCGCCATGGCGTGGCTGGCCTCGTCCGCGCGGCGCAGGTGTGCCACCGATTCGCTGACCAGCATCGAGTTGATGGCCTGCATGATGCCCACGAACGGCACCACTTTGCGGAATTCGATGAGGGGCAGGCCCGCTTCTTCCGCGGCCCGGATCATGGACGACGGAAGCGAGGGCAGCGTCTGCCCGCTTTCCACAGCGAGGGCGCCGACGCCACGGCCGGCCAGCTGGCGCACGTAGTCCACGCGGCGCGCGTCCGACGCCGCAACCAGGGCATCGCCGCCGGTAAGAAGGAGTTCGCCGCCGCTGAGCAAGGGCGCAATGTCCAGAACCTCGCTCGAATGGACCCACCGCAGCTGCGTCCCTGCGGCTGCGGCCTCGCCTGCGCGGATCACGGGATCGGCGGCGGTGAGGGTGGGGTGTTTCAGCACCTCGCTAAGCAAAATTGGCATGACGCTCCGTAATGCAGAGAAGAGTTTTGATGTACACATCGTATCTTGTTGGGTGTGGTCTGGCGCACATAACCTGAAAGTGTTCCATTCCACCACGGAGGCCCACATGCACAACAATCCCACTGCAGTCCCGGCCGGACCGGGGCCAGTAGCCGACAAAGACGTCGAAGCCTGGTTGCAGCCCATCCCCGAATCACAGCGGACCCGAAAGGTCTCAGGCCAGTTCTGGATCTGGGCCGGAGCGAACCTGGCGCCCATCAACTGGGTTCTCGGAGCCCTCGGCATCCACCTCGGACTCGGCTTCGCGGACACCGTCACCGTGCTGGTTTTGGGGAACCTCATCGGAATGCTGCTGTTTGGATGCTTCGTCCTGCTCGGCCAGAAAACCGGGGCTACGGGCATGGTCCTGGCCCGCGCGGCATTCGGACGGCGCGGCAACTATCTGCCGGCCGCCATCCAGGCATTGCTCGTCATCGGCTGGTGCGCCGTCAACACCTGGATCATCCTGGATCTGGTGATGGCGCTCTTCGGAACCCTCGGATGGGTGGATCCGACCGCCCACAACTACGGCGCGAAGATCGGCGTCGCCACCGCCATCATGGCCGCACAGGTGGCCATCGCCTGGTTCGGCTACAAGGCCATTGCAGCCTTTGAGAAGTGGACCGTGCCGCCCACCATCATCATCCTCGCGGTGATGTCCGCCGTCGCTTGGTTCGGCATGAAGATCAACTGGTCCTACGCCGGACCTGCGGGCAACATCCTGGAAGGCTCGGAGCGGATCGCCGCGATGAGCGCCGTCATGACGGCCATCGGCATCGGCTGGGGCATCACCTGGTTCACCTACGCCGCCGACTACTCCCGCTTCGTCAGCACCGAGGTCCCGAAGCGGAAAGTCTACCTGGCGTCGGTCCTGGGCCAGTTCATTCCCGTCGTCTGGCTGGGAATCCTGGGCGCCAGCCTCGCCACCAACAGCGGCGAAATCGACCCCGGAAAACTCATCGTCCAGAACTTCGGCGTGCTGGCACTGCCGGTGCTGCTGATGGTCCTGCACGGCCCCATTGCCACCAACATCCTGAACATCTACACCTTCTCGGTCGCCACGCAGGCCCTCGACATTTCCATCAGCCGGCACAAGCTGAACCTGTTCGTCGGCGTATTCTCGCTCGCCGCCGTCGTCTTCTTCATCTTCCAGGAGGACTTCGCCGCAGTCCTCGACGCCTGGCTGATCGGCCTCGTGGCCTGGGTGGCAGCCTGGGGCGGCGTCATGCTGGTGCACTACTTCTGGATCGAGAAGCGCTGGCCCGGTGACGCCTCGCGGCTGTTCGACGCCGTGGGCACCAAACGGCTCCCCAGCGTCAACTGGGCCGGCATCGTGTCCCTCCTGATCGGCATTTTCGCCACCTGGCTGTTCATGTACGGGCTCGTGCCCGCCATGCAGGGCCCCATCGCCGTGGCCCTGGGCGGCTGGGACCTGTCCTGGCTCGCCGGCGGCCTCAGCAGCGCCGCGAGCTACGCCGTTCTTGGCCCCCGGATGCACCGCAAATTTCTGGCCGGCGCCGGATTGGAGCCGGCAGCTGCCCCGGTGACAGCGGACCGTCCGACAACACCCGCAGTCTCCCTCTAGAAAGGAACCCGGCCCATGGAATTCCCCGCATTCCCGGACTCCGCCCACCCCATCACCTGGCCCGAAGGCTACCGGGCAGCCGCATCCTTCACCTTCGATGTCGACGCCGAATCCTGCACCATCGCCCACGACCCCACCAGCACGCGCCGCATGTCCCTCATGACCCACCAGTCCTACGGGCCCAAGGTCGCGGTGCCGCGGTTGCTGCAGATCCTGCAGCGCCAGGACATCCAGGCCACCTTCTTCATCCCCGGATTCACCGCGGAAAGCTACCCCGACGTCGTGCGCCGGATCGTGGACGCCGGCCATGAAATCGCCCACCACGGCTACCTCCACGAACCGATGCAGGGGATCGATGCCGCCACCGAGGCGCGATACATCGACCGGGGGCTGGAAGCGCTGGCCAAGGTCGCGGGCGTGCGGCCGGTCGGCTACCGCGCCCCCTGGTGGGAGCTGAACTGGCACTCGCCCGCTTTGCTGGCTGACCGCGGCTTCCTCTACGACTCGAGCCTGCTCGACGGCGATGCGCCCTATCGCTTCAGCGTCGCCGAAGGTGACTCGAGGGATCTCGTCGAGATCCCGGTCGACTGGGCACTGGACGACTGGGAGCAGTACGCCTTCTATCCCGGGGTCACCGGCAGCGGCGTCATCGAAAGCCCCGCCAAGGTGCTGGAGATGTGGACGCTCGAAGCCGAAGCGCACCATGCGGCCGGGAGCTGCTTCGTGCTGACCAACCACCCGTTCATCTCCGGCCGGCCCTCGAAGGCCGTGGCCCTGGAACAGCTGATCAGCCGGGTCAAGAATATGGACGGCATGTGGGTCACAACCCTTGCGAAGATCGCCGAGCACACGCGGGACACCGTCACGGAGGTCCACAGCCACGCCCGCATTGAGGTTCCCGGTTTCCCCGACGCCGGCGCCCGTTTCACCCCGGCGCAAGTCCGTCAGCCGCAGCTGCCCGCCGACCCGCTGCAGTCGACGACGACGGTCCCCTAACGCCCGACGCTCCCTCACTTTCCACCGCTTAACGCCCGACGCTCCCTCACTTTATACCGCTTAAGGCGGGACGCTCCCTCACTTGATGAAGTGAGGGAGCGTCCCGCCTTGAGTTGCGGAAGGTGAGGGAGCGTCGGGTTTAAACCTGCGGAAGGTGAGGGAGGGTCCCGGCTTAGACGCCGAGGGCATCCTTCAGCGCCTGGACGTGGCCCTGGGCCTTGACCTGGTACTGGGCGAGCTTGACCTTGCCTTCGGGGTCCAGGACAACGGTGGAGCGGACGATGCCCTCGCGGACCTCGCCGTCGACGAGCTTTTCGCCCCAGGCGCCGTAGGACAGGGCCACGGAGTGGTCCTCGTCGGCGAGCAGGGGGAAGGTCAGCGCGAAGTCGCCGGTGAAGTTCGCCAGCTTCTCCGGGGCGTCGGGGGAGACGCCGAGGACTTCATAGCCGGAGCCCTGCAGGGTGGCCAGGTTGTCACGGAAGTCGCAGGCTTCGGTGGTGCAGCCGGGGGTGGCCGCCTCGGGGTAGAAGTAGACGATGACGTTCTTGCCGCGGTAGTCGGCCAGCTTGGTCTGCTTGCCTTCGGCGTCCGGCAAGGTGAAGTCAGGCGCCTGGGTTCCGGGCTGGAGCTTCGTGGTCAGGTAGGTGCTCATGGCTTTTCCTTCGGATGGATCGTGCAGTACAAAGCTGCGTAGTACAAAGCTGTGCAATACATAGCTGTGCGGTACAAAGCTGGTCGGACAACAATGCTGAAGTGGATAACAGCTCCGCTAGATGCTGTATTCCGCCGGTCCGCGCACGGTTGCGGCCGGGCCGGGAACGAACCGGTAGCCGCCTCCGCGGACGGTGGCGATCGCGTGGCGGCCGCCCCGCAGCTTCCGCCGCACCCGCCCGACATATACGTCGATCGAGCGGGGCGCAGCGCCGGGATTATCGAACCGCTCCAGGAAATGCTGCAGTTCCTCACGGCTGATCGTTCGGGAACAATTCTCCACGAGGTAGCGCAGGAGCGTGAATTCGACGCCGGTTAGTGACACAGCTTTACCGTCCAGCAGCACCTCGCCCTTGGCGAGGTCCACGGCGACCCGGCTGACGGCGCCGCGTGACGGCGGAAGATGGGAGGCGCCGTCGTCGTCCATGTGCGGGGAGTCCTCCGGAGAGGACGACGACGGCGCGGGAGTGCCGCCGTCGGGCCCGGCCGGTGCCCCCTCCCCAGGGGGCATCCCGGCGGGGGAGCCCCCGACGTCGGACGTTGCAGCCCCGGCGGCGGGCCAGTGGACTTCCGCCTGCGGAGCAATTTTCAAGGCGCGCGCCAGCACGAGTTCGGCGGCGCGCGCCAGCACGGCCTGATCTATTTCCTGCCCTGCCCCGACGGTCACCCAAACGGCCAGGCCCCGCGCCTTAAGGGCCGCGGCTGGAGCGGCCGGCCTACGAGCGGCCGGCGCACACCGTCCCCGCGGAGCGGGCGTGTGGGCATGAACAGCCATGGCAGGATGCCTCAGACGCCGCCGCGGCGGATCAGTTTGCCGCCGGGAGTCCGTCCGTCCACCACGCTGCCGCGCAGGAAGGTCTTCCGGACCACGCCGGAGAGTGCCTTGCCGTCGTACGGGGTGATCGGGTTCTTGTGCTTGAGCTTGGAGACGTCCACCACGAAGGCCTCGTCCGGCGCGAAGACGGAGAAGTCGGCGTCGTACCCAAGGGCGAGCTGGCCCTTGTTGGAAAGACGTGCCAGGGCGGCCGGCTTCTCGGCCATCCAGGACACCACCTGCTCCAGCGGGATGCCGCGGTGCCGGGCCTCGGTCCAGATCAGCGACAGCCCCAGCTGCAGCGAGGAAACGCCGCCCCAGGCCACGGCGAAGTCGCCGTTTTCCAGGTCCTTCAGGTCAAGCGTCGACGGGGAGTGGTCGGAGACGATGCAGTCGATGGTGCCGTCCTGCAGGCCCTTCCAGAGCAGCTCGCGGTTGGACGCCTCGCGGATGGGCGGGCAGCACTTGTACGCGGTGGCGCCGTTGGGGATTTCCTCGGCCATCAGCGTGAGGTAGTGCGGGCACGTCTCCACGGTGAGGTGGACGCCGTCGCGCTTGGCCGAGGCGATCATCGGCAGCGCGTCGGAGGAGGACAGGTGCAGGATGTGGGCGCGGGCGCCGGTCCAGCGGGCCCGCTCGATGACCTCGGCGATGGCCTTGTTTTCGGCGCCGCGGGGGCGGGAGGCCAGGAACGTGGAGTACTGGTCGCCGCCCGGGTGCGGGGCGTGGTCGATCGCGTGGGAGTCCTCGGCGTGGACGATCATGAGCGAGTCGAAGGACTTGAGCTCGGCCATGTCCTCCTCCATCTCGTCCGCGTCCAGGTGCGGGAACTCGTCCACGCCGGAGTGGAGCAGGAAGCACTTGAAGCCGAACACGCCCTCGTCGTGCAGCGGGCGCAGGTCGGCCTTGTTGCCGGGGATGGCGCCGCCCCAGAATCCGACGTCAACGAACGCCTGGTCCTCGGCCACTTCACGCTTGAGCTTGAGGCCGTCCACGTTGGTGGTGGGCGGGATGGAGTTCAGCGGCATGTCGATGATGGTGGTGACGCCGCCGGCCGCCGCGGCGCGGGTGGCGGACGCGAAGCCCTCCCACTCGGTGCGGCCGGGCTCGTTGACGTGGACGTGGGTGTCCACCAGGCCGGGAATGAGGGTCTCGTCGTCGCCGAGTTCGATCACTTCGGCGCCGGAGAGTCCGTTGCCGAGCGGCTCGATCGCGACGATCTTGCCGCCGCGCACACCCACTTCACGCGCGGCGATGCCGGCAGTGGTGAGGATGCGCTGGCCCCGGATGACCAGGTCAAATTGTTCTTCAGACATTCAGGGGCTCCTTTGTGCTGGCGTGGGCGGCGGGCGTCGGGTCCGCCAGCTCACGGCAAATCTGCTTTCCCAATTCTTCAAGCAGAGGTCCTGCCTCGGCTATACATACTTCTACCTTGGACTCCAGCGAGGTCAGGGGGTAGACCTGCCGGAAGCCGGATTCCCGCTGCTGCAGCGGGGTGAGGGTGGTGCGGCCGCAGACGGCCACCACCGGGACGCCGGCCGCGGCGGCGGCGCGGGCCACGCCCACGGGCGTCTTTCCCAGCAGGCTCTGCTCGTCCAGGCTGCCTTCGCCCGTGATGACGAGGTCGGCACCTTCCAGACGGTCGGCCAGTTGGGTGAATTCAAGAACGACGTCGATGCCCGGCCTGCGCGTCGCGGCCAGGACCGCGATGGCCGCGTAGCCGACGCCGCCGGCCGCCCCGGCGCCAGGTGCGCCGGAGGCTTTCAGTGCGCGGGGGCCGATCTCGCCCGCCAGCACCTGCACGAAGTTGGCCAAGGCGCCGTCGAGGGCTTCCACGTCCGCGGGCGAGGCGCCCTTCTGAGGGCCGAAGATCGCGGGTGCTCCGTCCGGGCCGAGCAGCGGGTTGTCCACGTCGCTGGCGAGGATGAAGCGGGCATCGTCCAGTCGGGAATCGAAGCCGGAGAAGTCGATGCCCGCCAAGTCCGCCAGCGCGGCGCCGCCGGGAGCCAGGTCCCGGCCGTCGGCGTCGAGGAGCCTGGCGCCCAGTCCCTGCAGGATCCCGGCGCCGCCGTCGGTGTTGGCGCTACCGCCGACGCCCAGAATGATCTGCCGGCAGCCCGCGTCCAGTGCTGCGCGGATGAGTTCGCCGGTGCCCAGGCTCGTGGCTGCTTTGGCAGTGGCCGAGTCGGGGCCGCCGGGCAGGACGGCCAGGCCGGAGGCAGCCGCCATCTCGATGACTGCCTCCCGCCCGCGGACCGCGAACTCCGCCGTGAGCGGCTGCCCGGTGGGGCCGCTGACCACGGCGCTCCGGCGGGTGAAGCCGGAGCCGACGGCGGCATCCAGGGTGCCTTCGCCGCCGTCGGCCACGGGAATCCGGAGGACCTCCAGGTTGTGGCCGGCGGCCGACTGCAGCCCCGTCTCCAGGTGCCGGGCGACGTCCGGGGCGGAGAGCGAGCCCTTGAATTTGTCCGGCGCGATCACAATGCGCATGGCGGTGCCTGTTCTTTCTGGCGCTGCGGCTTAGGGCTGCAGGGCGAGGATTGCGGTCGGGGCGTCGGCCGCGGTCTCGGCCAGCTCCTCGAATTCGTTGACGGCGTTGATCTCGGTGCCCATGGAGATGTTGGTGATCTTCTCCAGGATCACTTCAACCACCACGGGAACCTGGAACTCGCCGGCCAGGGCCTTGGCCTTGTCGAAGGCAGCGCCCATGTCGTTGGGGTCCTCGACGCGGATGGCCTTGCAGCCCAGGCCTTCGGCCACCTTGATGTGGTCCACGCCGTAGCCATTTGTCTCCGGGCTGTTGATGTTCTCGAAGGCCAGGGACACGTTCTGTTCCATCTTGAACCCGCGCTGTGACTGGCGGATCAGGCCCAGGTAGGAGTTGTTCACCACCACGTGGATGTACGGCAGGTTGAACTGCGCGCCGACGGCCAGCTCCTCGATCATGAACTGGAAGTCGTAGTCGCCGGACAGGGCCACCACGGTCTCGTCCGGCTTGCCGCGAACCACGCCCAGCGCTGCCGGCGCGGTCCAGCCCAGGGGACCGGCCTGGCCGGCGTTGATCCACTTCCGCGGGCCGAAGACGTGCAGCATCTGGGCGCCGGCGATCTGGGACAGGCCGATGGTGGACACGTAGGTGGTGTCCCTGCCGAAGGACTTGTTCATCTCCTCGTACACGCGCTGCGGCTTGATGGGGATGTTGTCGAAGTGCGTCTTGCGGTGCAGCGTGGCCTTGCGCCCGGCGCATTCGGCAACCCACGCGGAGTAGTCCGGCAGGGTCCCGGCGTCGCGGCGTTCGCGGGCCAGTTCCAGCAGGCCGTCCAAGGCGGCGCCGGCGTCGGACGCGATGCCGAAGTCCGGGGAGAACACTCGGCCGATCTGGGTGGGCTCGATGTCGATGTGCACGAACTTGCGGCCCGCGGTGTAGGTCTCCAGGCCGCCGGTGTGGCGGTTGGCCCAGCGGTTGCCGATGCCGATCACGAAATCGCTCTGCAGGTAGTTCTCGTTGCCGTAGCGGTGCGAGGTCTGCAGGCCCACCATGCCGGCCATCAGCGGGTGGTCGTCCGCGATGGCGCCCCAGCCCATCAGGGTGGGGATGACCGGAACGTTCAGCAGTTCGGCCAGTTCCACCAGCTGTGCGGATGCTCCGGCGTTGATGATGCCGCCGCCGGCCACGATCAGCGGGCGTTCGCCTGCGGTCAGCATGTCCAGGGCCTTTTCCAGCTGCTTGCGGCTGGCCTTGGGCTTCTCGACGGGCAGGGGCTCGTAGGTTTCGATGTCGAATTCGATCTCGGCCATCTGCACGTCGATGGGCAGGTCCAGCAGCACGGGGCCCGGGCGGCCGGAGCGCATCAGCTGGAACGCCTTCTGGAAGGCACCGGGAACCTGGCCGGGCTCCAGGATGGTCATGGCCATCTTGGTGACGGGCTTGGCGATGGACTCGATGTCCACTGCCTGGAAATCTTCCTTGTGCAGCTTGGCCACGGGGGCCTGGCCGGTGATGCAGAGCATCGGGATGGAATCGGCCCACGCGGCGTACAGGCCGGTGATCATGTCGGTGCCGGCGGGGCCGGAGGTGCCGATGCAGATGCCGATGTTGCCGTCGGCGGCGCGGGAGTAGCCGTCCGCCATGTGGCTGGCGCCTTCAACGTGGCGGGCCAGCGTGTGGCGGATGCCGCCGTGGGCCCGCATAGCGGAATAGAAGGGATTGATTGCCGCGCCTGGCAGGCCGAACGCCTCGGTGGCGCCCTCCTTTTCCAGGATGGCGACGGCTGCGTCAACAGTGCGCATCTTCGTCATGGTGTGCTCCTTGAAAGTCTGTGGTTGTGCTCGGTGGTTGAGCTTGTCGAAACCCGAAACAGGGTGTGCTGAAGGAAGGCCCCGTGGTCGGGGTCCTGAAAGTGTGGTGGTTGAGCTTGTCGAAACCGAGCCGGTGGTTGAGCTTGTCGAAACCTGGATCTCGACAAGCTCAATCACCGGTTAGCTGCGGCCGCTGAGCTGGAGGACCTGCTTGAAAAGTCCCGAGTGGTCCAGTCCGCCGTCGCCCTGGTTGACGGTGGCGGCGACTAGCTGTGCGACGACGGCCCCGAGGGGGACGGCGACATTGGCTTCGCGGGCTGCGGAGGTGACGATGCCGAGGTCCTTGTGGTGGAGGGCCAGGCGGAAGCCGGGGTCGAAGTTGCGGTCGAGCATCTTCTGGCCCTTCTGGTCGAGGACCTTGGAGCCGGCGAGGCCGCCGCCGAGGACCTTGAGGGCGGCGTCGGTGTCCACGCCGTAGGCCTCGAGGAAGGCGATCGCCTCGCCGAGGACCTCGATGTTGACGGCCACGATCAGCTGGTTTGCGGCCTTGACGGTCTGGCCGGAGCCGGAGGGGCCGACGTGGACGATGGTCTTGCCGACGGCGTTCAGGACGTCCTGGGCTGCCTCGAAGTCTGCCTTGTCGCCGCCGACCATGATGGAGAGGACGGCGTCGATGGCGCCCTGCTCGCCGCCGGAGACCGGTGCGTCGAGCGGGCGGATGCCGGCTGCGCGGGCGTCGTCTGATAGGCGCTTGGCGACGTCAGGGCGGATGCTGCTGGCGTCGATCCAGAGGGTGCCCTGCTTGGCGTTGGCGAAGACGCCCTCGGGCCCGCTGACGACGCCTTCGACGTCGGGGGAGTCCGGCACCATGGTGATGATGACGTCGGCGTCCTTGACGGCGTCCGCGATGCTCGTGGCGCCCTTGCCGCCTTCGGAGACGAGCTTGTCGATCTTGTCCTGGCTGCGGTTGAAGCCGGTGACGGTGTGGCCGGCTTTGACCAGGTTGATGGCCATGGGCAGGCCCATGATTCCGAGTCCGATGACTGCAACGTTGCTCATGATGGTTCCTTTACTGAAGTCTGTGGTGGGTCTGGTGGTTGAGCCTGTCGAAACCCGGTTACCGGGAGGCGTGTTCCCGGATGGCCCAGCTGAAGGCCGTTTTCTGCGGTTCCTTGTACTCGAGGCCGATGTAGCCCTGGTAGCCGAGTTCGCGGCTGCGGGCGATCCATTCGCCGAGGGGGAGTGTGCCGGTTCCGGGAGCCCCGCGGCCGGGGTTGTCGGCGATCTGGATGTGGCCGAAGTCCTTGGCATGGTTCTCGATGACGGATTCGACGTCGTCGCCGTTGACGGCCAGGTGGTAGAAGTCGGCGAGGAGCTTGATGTTGTCGACGCCGGACTCCGCCTTGACGCGGGCGATCACCTTGAGCGCGTCTTCAGCCGTGAGGAGCGGGTACTTGGGTGCGCCGCTGACGGGTTCGAGGAGAACCGTGCCGCCGATGCGGGCGACGCCCTTGGCTGCGGCGGCCAGGTTCTCGGCGCCGATGGCGTCCTGCTTCTCGGCCGATTCGCCGTCGATGCGGTTGCCGTAGAGGGCGTTGAAGGCCTTGCAGCCGAGACGCTCGCCGATGCCGGCCACAACGTCGATGTTGTCCTGGAATTCGGTGGAGCGTGCCGGCCAGGAGGTGAGGCCGCGGTCGCCGCCGGGCATGTTGCCGGCATTGAAGTTCAGGCCCGTGAGCTGGACGCCGGCGTCGGTGATGGCGTTCTCGAACTCGGTGATCTGGGCGTCGGCGGGGACGGAGGTTTCGAACGGCCACCAGAATTCGACGGCGTCAAAGCCGGCAGCCTTCGCTGCGGCGGGCCGCTCGAGGAGCGGCAGTTCCGTCAGCAGGATGGAGCAGTTCACTGTGTACGTCATCGTAGGTCCTTCCGAGGAGGGCTTTGATCTATCTTCCCGTGCATCCCGGCTTCTTTACCGTTTCCGCTGTGTGGAATTTAGATTCTGCTTTATGAAAAGTGTAGAGAAAGTGTGGTCCGCGAGTCAAGGGGGCTGGGGCGAAGCTGAGGCCGTGAGGCGGTCCGGCGCGCATTTCTGCACCACTTTCGCGGAACCCGGGTTGCCGCGGCCGCGGTTATCAGAGGAAGGAACGGCAGGCAGCAGGCCAAAGAGGTGCAGATTTGCCAGGTGGCCGGGGGCCAACCCGGGCCGGCCCCGGGAATTGCAGGAAAACTGCCCTGTCCGCGGGGCCGCATCGTCCGTAGAATTGGTGTGGGGCCGACGGCAGAGCCCCGGGAGCCGGGGTGCCTTCCCAAGCGCCGCCGGCCCTTATTCTCTGCAGCCTCAACGCAGCATTCAGCGCAGACGCCACATTCCGATCCGGTCACACTACAGCTGCGGCCCTTCCCGCCGCGTCACGGGCGTGTGAGGATACCCGCATGAGCGAAGAGATGATGGCGGCGGCACCCTCCGGCGGTGGCACTCCCCGAAATCGAACGGCCGGAATATTTCATCCCGAAGGCTCCGAAGCCACGCGGCAGATGCGCGAACAGGCTCGGAGACGGCGGGAAGCAGAGGCGAAACTGCAGCTGCACCTGATGCAAACCCACAACAAGCACACCGAATCTCCGGACCCGGTGCTCTAAAGGTCAACACAGCAAGCCACCGAAACAGCGGTCATCCAGGCGCAACGAGGAGCCTGGGTGGCCGCTGTTCCGGTCTGAAAGCGACCTTCATAAACCGGTCTTCCGAAAGCTTCAGGAAACGATCAGATCCTGCGCCCTCCGCAGATGCCAGGCCATGTCCGCGGCCCAGTCCGGGGCGCGGTCGTTGAAGGGTTCCATGCAGCCCGTAAACAGCCGAAAAGCCGCCCAGGCATTCACGCCGTCCTGGCTGAACCGGCCGCCGGCCTGGGCATAGCCTTCAGTCAGGCTGGCGGTGGTGGGGCCGACGGCGGACCGACCGGCGGCGAGCGGCTGGCCCGCTTCCTCCGCTGCTGCGAATGATCCGAGATCGGCTTCGGGCGCGCCGGCGTGCGCCTGGCCGAAGTCGAGGATGCGGACCTCGGCCCCGTTGACGAGCACCTGCTCCGGCGAGAAATCGCCGTGGATCAGGACGCGCTCCCTCGATCCAGGCAACGCAGGCACCGTTCGCAGCGCGGCCTCCAGGCGCCGTGCCGGCTCCTCCAGCGCCGGGACCAGTGAGGCCACCACTGAGCGCGTTTCGGCCAGCTGGTCGGCAAGACGCGATGGCCGGAATGGCCTGCCGGCGCCGGAATCCACCGGGGGCATGCCGTGGACCCGGGCCAGGGCTTCACCCGCGCGCCGTGCTCCTTCGCTCTCGTTGAGTCCGGCCAGATCGCCCCCGCCCCAGGCTGCGCAGGCGCTGATTCCGTGCTCCGCGCATTCGGCGTCGCCCAGCTGGGGCAGGACCGGCACGCCGTTCAGGTGTAGGGTTTCGTGGAACTGCCGGTGCCTGGCGTCGAGTGGCTTGGCGGCAGCCTTGACCACCAGGGGCGCCCCGGCGTTCTGAAACAGCAGGACCAGACAGCGCCCGGGCTTGTAGCGCAGGGTAGTGGTGGACCCGCCCAGCAGGCTGCTTCCCGGCGCGCGGCGGAGGCCCAGCCGTTCCGGGCCGTGCTCGCGGAGCCAGGCGAGGTTTTCCCGCAGCGCCCAGTCGTCCTCGACGCCGCCCACGGCCACCAGGGTGTCCGGAAGCCGCAGGTCCGGATGCAGGATGCGGATGTCCCCGCCGCGCGCCCTGGATTTCTCTTCGCGCCTGAGGAGCTTGCCGTTCGCCTTGGCGGCCCGGGTCAGCGCCCAGCCGTAGTCGAAGCTTCCGTTCCTCGTCCGGCGGTAAGCCACCTGCAGCGACGTGCGCGGCCTGTAGCGGACCCGCGTGATGTGCACGGATTCGCCGAGCAGTTCGGAGAGCCGCTGGTTGTCCAGCAGGTACGGCAGGCCCGGGAGGGCGGCGTCACGGATGGCAAGGGACCGGTCGGGGTGCTTGATCCGGGACTCCGCTGTCATGGGCTTCAAGCCTTCCGGGACGTACTGATGGGGGCCAGCGTCCAACGGAGACCGTTGGGTGACAACCATTAAGGAGCCCGGCGGGGCGGAAAGCAAGAGGACGACGGCGGAGGTTCCGCCGTCGTCCTCTCAGGGTCGGGTGGGGCTGCTAGTGCTGTCCCAGCGTCCCGCCTGCGGGCGGGAGGGTGCCGGGGCCGCGGTCTTCGGTCTCGTCACGGTCAGCCGCGCTCAGCGTGTCGCTGGCCGCGGTTTCGTCCGAGTCGCCTTCGTCATCAATGAGGCCATTGGTCTGGTCAAAGGGATGGGCGATGGTCTCGTCCGCCAGGGCCGAGCCACCGGCTGCGCCTGTTGCCCCAAGAGTGCCGGCTGCCCCGGCAGTGCCCGTTGCTCCGGTGGTATCAGCCGGGTATGCCGGGTCCGCATAGGCCGGCGTCACAGCAGGTGTGGCGGTGTCTCCGGCGACCGGCACCGTGGTGTCCGTAGGGGACTCCCCGCTGCGGGTGGCGGCAACCGCTCCGGCCGCTGCAGCGGCGGCTACCCCGACGCCGGCGGCGACCTTGCCGGATACGCCGGCCTTGCCGCTGTCTCCACGCGACGCGGCCGCCTGATCGACGCCTGGTGTACCCACCGCGGCGCCCTCGTTGACGGAACCGCGCCAGGCGCCGCTGGCATACCGTTCGTCCTCGATGAATTCCTTGAACTTCTGCAGGTCGGACTCGGCCTGGCGGTCCACCACGTTGAGCTTGTCGCCGACCTTCTCCACCAGGCCCTCGGGCTCGTAGTCGATGACGAGCCGGACGGAGGTCTGCCCGCCGCCCACGTCTTCGAATTCCACCGCTCCGGCGTTTGTGGCGCCCTCCGTAGCGGCCCAGGCAACCTTGCGGTCGGGGATTTGCTCCAGGATTCTGGCTTCCCACTTCCTCTTGACGCCGGCGATCTCGGCGACCCATTCAATGCGGTCATCACTGAGCTGCGTCACGCTCTTCACTCCGCCCATGAAGTGCGGAAATTCCTCGAACTGCGTCCACTGGTTGTAGGCCGTGCTTACCGGTACGTTGACCAGAATTCGTTTTTCTACCCTCGTGCTCACAGTGTCTCCTTTGTCGACTTGGAACAGGCCATGACGAACAAAACCTAATTCGTCAGCATGCTTACCATATCGGGTTGTGCCACGGGATGGCCAGTGTCGGGGCAGCGCCCGGACGCCGGCTGCCCGGGTGCAGAGGAAGGTGCAGGGGAGGGAGGGGAGGATGGGCGGGAACCCCAGCGCGAGTCTGTTGGCTCCAGCGCGGGGGCTCCCTAGGCTCTCCGTTCTGGGGGGAAATCGGAGAGCTTGGAATCAATGTACAGGCGCGAATCGCCGAATCGGCGCTCTTTGGAAGTTCTTGATTAAACCTTGAGTCTTGCGGCGCGGGCGAGGGCATTTTCCGCTTCGGCGAGCGTGCGCCTCAGGTCGGCGAGGACCTGGTGCTCCGCCGCGCCGGCGTCGAGAACCGTGAGGCCGGCGAATTCCGGAAGGGCCCGGTAAGCGTCGCGGAGTGCGGTGAGGTCCGCCAGGGATTCCTCGTCGGTGCCGCGCGCCACGATTCTGTCGTGGGCCCGCTGGGGGTCGACGTCGAGGTGGATGGCAAGGTCGGGAGCGGGAAGTTTTCGCAGGAGCCAGGGGAGGACCCGTCCCCGCGGCAGCCCCTTGGCCTCGCGGAGTGCCAGCTGGCAGTGAAGGTGCCGGTCCATCACCACCAGTCCCCGGAACCGGCGGGCACGGGCGTGCGAGATCAGCACGTTGGCCACGCGGATGGTGGATTCCACGGCGTTGGCCAGCCGCGGAGGAAGCTGCACGCCGAGCCGGGCGGAGAGCAGCGACATCCTGCGCCGGCCAGCGTAGTTGCTCAGAAGCAGGACCTCCCTGCCTTCGGCCAGCGCGGCAGATACCAGGGCGCGGGCGGCCGTCGTCTTTCCGGAGCCGTCGATGCCCGTCAGCACAATCAGCAAGTAGTCCTCCTTCCGTTTTTCGTTACCCGTACCAACGACAGGCGCCCCTGGATCATCCCGGGTTTGAGGCGGACGTCACTCGAGCCTATGCTCTGGTGGCCGAAAAAGAAGAGGACGACGGCGGCGCTCCAGGCGCCGCTGCCGCCCTCCGTGCGTCCTGCGGGCAGGACCGCAGGACTAGCCGCGGCGGGTGTAGCTGCCTTCGGTTTCGTCCGGGTGTGCCGTGTGCAGCGTGACGTAGCGGCCCTGGACCTTCTCGCCGTTGCCGGGACGGCCGCCCGGCGTCGTGATGTAGGTTCCCTCCGTGCGGGGAAGTTCGTGGCGGCCGGCGGGCAGGGTCACGTAACTGCCGCCTCGGGGTGCCTTGCGGCTGGGCGCAGCGGTGGTGGCGGCGTCGTGGGCTGGGAATCGTTCGGTCTGCAAAGTCATGGAGTTCTCCTGGTGGGTCGCGGGATGGGTGCGGCCGTGCCGGTTCGGTGCCGGAGGCGCGGGGCTGCCAAGGCCCTGGGTGGGTGGCCCCTGGGTGGGTGGCGCCCTTGGCTGTGGTGGACATGAACGGCGTCTCGGAACGGTGCGTTCACGCCGTCGGTGGGTTCAGGCGGGGCTGGGTTCTGCGGCAATGCGGCCACGCGGCGTCCGTCGGCCACCGCCTTGCCTGCACTGTGGGATTCTGCGCACGTGCGGCACTCAAAAGGGCTTCGGTGGCCTGCCATTAACGCTAGCGGCTATTTTGATTGGATCAAAATAAGGTGTGCGATCTCACGGGAAAGGGCAGGTCCGGGGAGGCAAGGCCAGCCTTCCGCGATGCCATTCCGTTCCATTTAGCGGTTAAACAATTCCGCAGTGTGGATTTAGCCTTCCGGAAACATCCGCTCCCTAGCGTTGCCTGTGACCCCAGCGGCATAACGCGTGCCGCCCCTGACCGACAGGCTTCCACGATGAATCTCTCCAGCGCAGCGGCTCCTCCGCCGGACCAGACGCCCTCCGGCGCGAACGCCACAGCCAAGAACACAGCCAAGAACCCACCCAGGAACCAAGCCGAGAAACCCGCCCGTAAGCCCTTCTACCGCCAGCTGTTCTTCCAGATCCTCGTGGCGGTGTGCCTGGGCATCCTGGTCGGGCACTTCTGGCCGGGCCTCGGTTCCGGCCTGCGGCCGCTGGGGGACGGCTTCATCCAGCTGATCAAGATGATCATCGCGCCGCTGATTTTCCTGGTGATCGTCACGGGCATTTCGGCGGTGGGCGACGTCAAGGCGGTGGGCCGGGTGGGCGTGAAGGCCCTGCTGTACTTCACGGGCGCCACCCTGTTCGCCCTGGTCTTCGGGCTCATCGTGGGCAACGTGGTCCAGCCCGGGGCGGGCCTGAACATCGACCCGGCGACGCTCTCGCAGGACGCGCTGGACGCCAAGACCGGCACGGCGCCGCCCAAGGACGCAGGCCAGTTCCTGCTCGGCGTCATCCCCACCAGCGTGGTGGGCGCCTTTGCCTCCAACAGCCTGCTTCAGGTGCTGTGCTTCTCGGTCTTCTTCGGGGCCGCGATCGTGGTGGTGGGCCGTGAACGGTGCCTGCCGGTGGTGAACCTGCTGGAGACCGTGCTGGAGCTCTTCTTCAAAATCATGGGGTGGGTGATGCGCGTGGCACCCATCGGCGCGTTCGGTGCGATGGCTTTCATCATCGGGCAGTACGGCCTGGGTTCGCTGGGAACCTACGCGGTGCTGATCGCCGCCTGCTACGGCGCGGCGGTCGTGTTCCTCGCCCTGCTGTTCGCCGTGGCCTGGGTGTATCCGCGCGTCCCGCTGTGGCAGTTCGTCCGGTACTCGCGGGAGGAATTCCTGCTGGCGCTGGGCACCGCCTCCACCGAGTCCGTGCTGCCGCGCATCATGACCAAGCTGACCAACGCCGGCTGTTCCCGCGCCACCACGGGGCTGGTGGTGCCCACCGGGTATTCGTTCAACCTGGACGGCGCTGCCCTCTACCTCTCGATCTCCCTGCTGTTCCTTGCCCAGGCCTTCGGCCACAACCTGGACCTCGGGCAGCAGCTGGCCGCACTGGGCATCCTGATGCTGACGTCCAAGGGGATGGCCGGCGTCCCTGGGTCCGCGTTCCTGGCGCTCTCGGCCACCGCCGGGGCGCTGGGCATCTTCCCGGTGGCCGGCGTCGCCCTGCTGCTCGGAGCCGACCGTGTCATGGATTCCATGCGGGTCGTGGTGAACCTGCTGGGCAACTGCGTCGCCACTTTCGTGGTGGCGAAGTGGGAGGGCCAGTTCGACCGGGAGGCCATGCTGGCCGCTTTCCGCAGCGACAGCCCGACGGCGGGCGGCTCGCCGGAGTCTCCTGCCGCCGTCGGACGTTCCGGTGCAGCGGACGACGGGGCAGCGGACAGCGCCCGCCCGGGTGCGGCTGACGCACCCGTCCCGAACGGCGTGCAGCCGGCAGGCGTCCGCTAGCTGCTGCAGGCCGCTCCATTAGGCTGGGACTCATGACCCGGAAGATTAGTGTGAGCCTGCCGGACGCGGCACTGCGCGAGTACCTGAACCCGCACGCGGACGTCACCGTGCTGGAATGGGACTTCGCCGGCGAGCCGCCGCAGCCGCGCATCGACATCGTGGTGCCGCCGTACATGGGCGGGGCACAGGTGCTGCGCAGGCTCGAAGGCGTGGAAACGGCCCTGGTGCAGAGCCAGTCGATCGGGTACGACGGCGTGGCGGAGGCGCTGCCCGCCGGCCGCGTTTTCGCCAATGCCGCCGGCGTGCACGAGACCTCCACCGCGGAACTTGTGCTGGCCATGGTGCTGGCGAGCCAGCGGGAGTTCCCGCGCCTCCTGCGCAACCAGCAGGAGGGCTTCTGGGAGACCAAGCCGACCGCGAGCCTGGCCGACCGCCGGGTCCTGATCGTGGGCTACGGCGGCGTGGGCAAGGCGATCGAGCAGCGGCTCATCCCCTTCGAAACCAGTGTCACCAGGGTGGCCAGCCGGGCCCGGACCGATGAAAACGGCGAAATCCACGGCATCGGCGAACTGCCCGCGCTGCTGCCGGAGCACGACATCGTGGTGGTGGGCGTCCCGCTCAGCGACACCACGCGGCACCTCGTCGACGACGCCTTCCTCTCGGCCATGCCCGACGGCGCGCTGCTGGTCAACGTGGCGCGCGGGCCGGTGGCGGACACCGACGCCCTGGTCCGCCACACGTCCTCTGGCCGGATCCGCGCCGCCCTGGTCGTCACCGACCCGGAGCCGCTGCCCCGGGACCACCCGCTGTGGTCGGCGCCGGGCGTCATCATCACCCCGCACGTGGGCGGCGCCAGCTCCGCGATGCGCCCGCGGATGGGACGGCTGCTGCAGCGGCAGATCGACCTCATGCTGGCAGGGCAGCCGCCGGCCAACGTGGTGCTGGGCGGCTGAACGCGGCGTCAGTCCTGCAGCAGGTCAGCCGGCTCACGCGGTGTGGCCAGGCCGTCCACCACCTCGACGCCGGGCAGCTTGCGGAGTTCGGCCGGGGCCAGGACGATCTTGCTGGACCTGTTGCCGCCGCCCATGACCACCCGGTCCGCGTCCATCACGGCCCGGTCCACGTAGATCGGGAGCCCCTGAATGCCGGGCGCGGTGACGCCGCCCACCAGCATGCCGGTCAGCGCGGTGGTGGTCTCGGCGTCGGCAAAGGAGGCGCGTTTGACGCCGAGCAGCCCGCGGACGGCGCGGTTCACGTCGAGGCGGGTGGTGCCGAGCACCACGCACACCGCGTACCTGGGCGGGTCAACCTTCTTGGACGTCACGACGATCGTGTTGGCCGCCTCCTCGAGGGTGAAGCCATAGTGCTCGCAGAACGCTGCGGTGTCCGCGAGCTCCGGGGAGCACTCGAGTATGTCGTGGCGGACGCCGTGGAGTTCCAGGGCGTCGGCCACCTCGGCCATCAGGATCGTGTCGGTCACGGGCGTTCCTCTCGTCAGTTCAAAAATACCGCCACCGGCGGGGAGGCTACTCTGGGCTGTCCTGCCGGAAGAACGGGCTGGTCGCAGGCAGCCACATGAGGACTGCGCCGGCCAGCGTCAGTGACAGCCCGGCCAGGATGAGGCCGGAAAGGTGCAGCGGCGTCGCCAGGACAGACAGGGCGGCCACGACGGTCAGCAGGACGCGAGACCAGCGTGCGCCCCGCAGCAGTTCGAGTGCGGCCCAGACCTGCAGTGCAGCCACTGGCACGGCGGACACCACCAGGTAGGGCACCGCCCAGGCGGGCGTGGACTGGCCGTAGTTGATCCCGGCCGCCTCCAGAATGACCGGCAGGATGCCGGCCGCCGCACTGACAAGCCAGAATGCGGTTGCTGTTCGTATGGTTACCGGTATGTTTTCCGGCACGCCGGAATCCAAGCTCTGTTCCCCCAATGAAGTCCCCAATCTTCAACATGCTCTTACCGCGGTCATCCGGCGGTGGTTTCAGCCTACAGGCCCGCGTTCCGGGACCGGCCAGCGGGCGGGGCCAGGGGCAGGTCCGGGGTCAGGTCCGTTCCAAGGCTCCGGCCGTAAACTGGCCTTCGGATCTGATTGCGCGGGCTCCGGAGGAACCCTCGCGGCGTGAAGTGGAGTCCGGATGCTCTGGAAGCTGCTCGTTGAATACCTGCGGCCGCAGCGGCGGCTGCTGATCGCCGTCGTCGTTTTCCAGCTGGCGCAGTCCATCGCCTCGCTCTACCTGCCCACGCTGAACGCCGACATCATCGACGAGGGCGTGGCGAAGGGGGACGCCGGCTACATCCTGCGGGTGGGCAGCCTCATGCTGGTCATCACGCTGCTGCAGATCGCCTGCGCGGTGGTGGCCGTGTACTTCGGGGCGAAGGCGGCCATGGGCCTGGGCCGGGACCTGCGCGGGGCCATCTTCACCCGGGTGGGGGAGTTCTCCGAGCAGGAGGTCACCCGGTTCGGGGCGCCGAGCCTCATCACCCGCTCCACCAACGACGTCCAGCAGGTCCAGCAGCTGGTGCTGATGTCCGCCACGATGATGGTGGCCGCGCCCATGCTCAGCATCGGCGGCGTGGTGATGGCGGTGCGGCAGGATGCCCAGCTGTCCTGGCTGATTGCGGTCAGCGTGCCGGTGCTGCTGGCCGGGGTGGGGGTGATCATCAGCCGGATGGTGCCGCTGTTCCGCAAGATGCAGGTGCGGATCGACACGGTCAACCGGGTGCTCCGCGAGCAGCTCACCGGCGTCCGGGTGGTGCGGGCGTTCGTGCGCGAGGACATCGAAACCGCCCGGTTCGCGCGGGCCAACGAGGACGTCACGGACACGGCGTTGCGGGCCGGCCGGCTCATGGCGCTCGCGTTTCCCGTGGTGATGCTGGTGCTGAACGTCTCCAGCGTGGCGGTGATCTGGTTCGGCTCGTTCCGGATCGAGGACGGTTCCATGCAGGTGGGCACGCTCATCGCGTTCCTCAGCTACCTGCTGCAGATCCTGATGTCCGTCATGATGGCCACGTTCATGGCCGTGATGATCCCGCGCGCCGCGGTCTCGGCGGACCGGATCGGCGAGGTGCTGGGGACGGAGTCCAGCGTGCGGCCGCCGATCGCGCCGGTGGCGGTCGCCGCCGGCCAGCTGGGGCGCGGCGAGCTGGAGATGCACGACGTCGGGTTCGCCTACCCGGGTGCCGAGCAGCCGGTGCTGTCCGGCATCAGTTTCACGGCCCGGTCGGGGCAGACGACGGCGATCATCGGCAGCACCGGGTCCGGCAAGACCACGCTGGTGAACCTGCTGCCGCGGCTTTTCGATGCGACCAGCGGTTCGGTGAGGTTCGACGGCGTGGACGTCCGGGAGCTGCACCCGGACCAGCTGTGGGGCCACATCGGGCTGGTGCCGCAGCGGCCGTACCTGTTCTCCGGCACCGTGCGCAGCAACCTGCTCTACGGCAAGCCCGATGCCACCGAGGATGAGCTGTGGCGGGCGCTGGCCACCGCGCAGGCGCAGGAGTTCGTCCGGGAGATGGAGGGCGGGCTGGATGCGCCCATTTCGCAGGGCGGCACCAACGTCTCCGGCGGGCAGCGGCAGCGGATCGCGATCGCCCGGGCGCTGGTGAAGCGGCCCGAGCTCTACATCTTCGACGACTCGTTCTCCTCGCTGGACACCGCCACCGACGCGCGGCTCCGGCAGGCGCTCAAGCACGACACCGCCGGGGCCACCCTGGTGATCATCGCCCAGCGGGTGTCCAGCATCGCCGATGCGGACCAGATCCTGGTGCTCGACGACGGCCGGATCGTGGGGCGCGGAACGCACGATGAGCTGCTGGAGACCTCCGAGACGTACCGCGAGATCGTGTCCTCGCAGCTGGCGGCGGAGGAGGCGGCGTGAGCGGGCGCAGCACCCCGAGCCGGACGGGACCGGCCGCGGAAACCGGGACCACCGCCGTCGGACGCCCGCCGCGCCCGCCGATGGGGCCCGGCCGCGGGGGGCCGTTCGCGGGGATGAACATCCCCGCGGAGAAGGCGCTCAACTTCTGGCCGTCCGCCAGGCGGCTGCTGGGCACGCTGCGGCCGGAGCGGGCATGGCTGGTGCTGGTGGTCGTGCTGAGCGTGGCCGCGGTGGCGCTGTCGGTGATCGGGCCGCGGCTGCTGGGCGAGGGCACCAACATCATCTTCGCCGGCGTGGTGTCCAAGGAGCTGCCGGCCGGGGCGAGCAAGGACGAGGTGATCGCGGGGCTGCGGGCCGCCGGGCAGGATTCGCAGGCGGACATGCTCGGCGCCATGACGCTGACGCCGGGGACGGGCATCGACTTCACGGCGCTGGCCAGTGTGCTGCTGTGGGCGCTGGCGCTGTATGTGCTGGCCTCGGCGTTCATGTGGGTGCAGGCGTATGTGCTCAACGGCGTGGTGCAGCGGACGGTGTACCGGCTGCGCGAGCGGATCGAGGCGAAGATCAACCGGCTGCCGCTGCGGTATTTCGATTCGATCCAGCGCGGCGAGCTGCTCAGCCGGGTGACCAACGACGTCGACAACATCTCGCAGAGCCTGCAGCAGTCGATCTCCCAGGCGGTCACGTCGCTGCTCACCGTGCTGGGCGTGCTGCTGATGATGTTCCTGCTCTCGCCCACGCTGGCGGTGATTGCGCTGGTGACGGTGCCGCTGACGCTGGTGACGACGGCGGTGATCGCCAAGCGCTCGCAGAAGCTGTTCGTGGCGCAGTGGAAGCACACCGGGGAGCTGAACGGGCAGATCGAGGAGACGTACACCGGGCATGCGCTGGTGAAGGTGTTCGGCCGGCAGCAGGAGGTGGGGGAGCGGTTCCGGCAGAAGAACGCGGAGCTGTACCAGGCGAGCTTCGGTGCGCAGTTCATCTCCGGCCTGATCATGCCGGCCATGACGTTCATCGGGAACCTGGTGTACGTGGGGATTGCGGTGGTGGGCGGGCTGCAGGTGGCCTCCGGGGCGATGCAGCTGGGCGACGTGCAGGCGTTCATCCAGTACTCGCGGCAGTTCACCATGCCGCTGGCGCAGCTGGGGTCGATGGCGAACCTGCTGCAGTCCGGGGTGGCGTCGGCGGAGCGGGTGTTCTCGTTGCTGGATGAGGACGAGGAGTCGCCGGAAACTGCTGGTTCCGTTTCGGCCGGCGGGCGGGGGCGGCTGGTGTTCGAGAACGTGTCGTTCTCCTATTCGCCGGACAAGCCGCTGATCTCTTCGCTTTCTTTGGTGGCGGAGCCGGGGCAGACGGTGGCTATTGTGGGCCCGACGGGCGCGGGCAAGACGACGCTGGTGAACCTGATGATGCGGTTCTACGAGCTGGACGCGGGGCGGATAACGCTCGACGGCGTGGACGTCACCTCAGTCTCCCGGCGCGAGCTGCGCTCGCGGATGGGCATGGTGCTGCAGGATACGTGGCTGTTCGGCGGGACGATCCGGGACAACATTGCGTACGGGCGGCCCACTGCTACCGAGCCTGAAATTCTCGAAGCCGCCCGGGCGACGTATGTGGACCGGTTCGTCCATTCGCTGCCGGAGGGGTACGACACCGTGCTGGAGGACGAGGGTTCCAATGTTTCCGCCGGCGAGAAGCAGCTGCTGACGATTGCGCGGGCTTTTTTGGCGAGGCCGTCGGTGCTGATCCTGGACGAGGCGACTTCTTCGGTGGATACCCGGACGGAGGTGCTGGTGCAGCAGGCGATGAGTGCCTTGCGGAGCGACCGTACGAGCTTTGTGATCGCGCACCGCCTGTCCACGATCCGCGATGCCGACCTCATCCTGGTGATGGAGGCCGGACAGATCGTGGAACAGGGGACGCACGCCTCACTGCTGGCTGCGGGCGGGGCTTACGCGCGGCTGTACGAGGCGCAGTTCGCGGCTCCTGTGGCGGAGGTCTAGCGGGGCGAGTCTCGCAAGCCGAGGATTGCGAGACGTCGCAATGCCTTCGGCCACCGGCTGTGATTCCACGGCTCGCTGCGTCTCGCATCTACGTCTCGCGACGCGCACGTCTGACGGAGCTGCATGTCCGGCATTGCGAGATGTTCAGTGCTTTGGCGGGGCGGTGCTGTTGCGTACGACCAGTTGGGTGGGGACGAGAGTGATGCCGGGTTCGGTGGTGTTGGTGCGGATCTGTTGGAGGACGTTGTCGACGCACTGGTTGCCGACGTCGGCGAAGTTCTGGTGGACCGTGGTCAGCGGGGGAGCGTAGGAGGAGGCTTCGGGGACGTCGTCGAAGCCGACCAGGCTGACGTCTTCGGGGACTGCTTTCCCCTTTTCGCGGAAGGCCCGGAGCAGGCCGAGGGCCATGTGGTCGTTCGCGGCGAACACGGCCGTGCAGCCGGGTTCGTCAGCGAGCCGGAGTCCTGCCTCGTAGCCGGAGTCCGCCGACCAGTCGCCGCGCAGCAGCGGCGGGACGGCCTTTCCGGCGTCGGTAAGGGTGGTGCGCCAGGCGGCGGCACGGCGTTCGCTGGCGAAGGATTCTTCCGGGCCGGCGACGTGCCAGACGGTCTCGTGGCCGAGGTCCAGGAGGTGTCTGACGGCCTTGCGGGCGCCGTCGGCCTGGTCTGTGTCCACCACGCTGTACTGCTCGCCGGCGTCGGAATCGACGACGACCACCTTAACTCCAGGGGGCAGTGTCACGGTCGCCGCATCCAGGAGGTGGACCTCCATGATCGCTATCACCGCGTCAACGGCGAGTTCGCCCATCCTTGAGAACGCACCCTGGATCCCGGCCTGCGTTGGTGCCGTCACCGGGATTAGCGTGATGGCGAAGTCCTGCCGGGCTGCGTGCAGTGCAATGGCCTCAAGCGTGCGCATGTTTCCCAGCGAGGACAGCGAGAACGTGATCACCCCAATGGTCCGGAAACTGCCCCGCTTGAGCGCCCTGGCGGCACTGTTCGGCCGGTATCCGAGTTCGTTCATGGCCGCAATGACCTGGCGCCGCGTGCTTTCGATGACGTCAGGGCTCCCGTTGGCCACGCGGGAAACGGTCTGCGATGAGACTCCGGCGAGCTTGGCGACGTCGGCCATGGACACCTGCTGCTTGCGCCGCGGCGCGACGCCGACCGCCTCCTTCGCAGGGGGCAAATTGCGGACCAGGGGTTGACCGGCTTCGTGCTCCATGTCACCATCGTACCAATCATGTTTGCGCAAACATACACAAAAACTCACATTGATGTTTACGCAAACAGGCCACGTTCGGTCACCAGCCAGGTGACACAGCCCTAAAGAGGACCTTTCATGACAATGACGTCCCCGCAAGTCGCAGCGCCAGCAGGAGCGGCTGCCCCGGCGGCCCGCACGAGCCGCCGCGCCAGCCGCCGTTCGTGGGCCGGCTGGTGGTTCATCGGCCCCTTCATGGCCGTTTTCGCCCTGGTCTTCCTGGCGCCGATCGCGTATTCCATCTACCTGAGCGTCTTCCGCAACCAGCTCATTGGCGGCACCGCGTTCGTTGGCCTGGACAACTACGCACGGGCGTTGGGGGACCAGCAGTTCTGGTCGGCGCTGGGACGGGTTTCGCTGTTCCTGGCAGTCCAGGTGCCGGTCATGCTGACGATCGCACTCGTTGTGGCCCTCGCCTTGGACAGCGGCAGGCTCTACGGGAAGTCGTTCTTCCGGATCTCGATCTTCCTGCCCTATGCCGTGCCTGCCGTCGTCGCCACACTCATGTGGGGCTTCATGTACGGCACGCGATTCGGACTGGTGGGAAACATCAACCAGGCCTTCGGCCTGAACCTGCCCAGCCCGCTCTCCTCTGAACTGGTGCTCGCCTCGATCGGAAACATCGTCACGTGGGAGTTCATCGGCTACAACATGCTGATCTTCTACTCCGCGCTGACCGTCATCCCCAAGTCCCTCTATGAGGCCGCCGAGATCGACGGCGCCGGCCAGCTGAGGGTCATCGCCGCGATCAAGCTGCCGGCCATCCGCGGCGCCATCGTGGTCGCCTCCATCTTCTCCGTGATCGGCAGCTTCCAGCTCTTCAATGAGCCCAGCATCCTCAAGAGCCTCTCGCCCAACACCATCTCGACCTATTTCACGCCCAACCTGTACGCCTTCTCCCTGTCCTTCTCCGGGCAGCAGTACAACTACTCCGCCACGGTGGCGATCATCATGGGCCTGATCACCATGGCCATTGCCTATGCCGTCCAGGTCCGCGGCATGCGAAAGGAGCGCTGACCATGAGCCTTCAGACAGCCGCCCGCCCCGGCAGCGCCGGCGCAGGAACGTCGTCTCCGCTGAAATTCCGCACCCCGCGCCTGCGGTCCCCGCGCACAACCGGGACCCGGCGCTCCCGCCGCAGCCTGGCACTGACTCTCCTGATGGGCCTTGTCCTGCTCTACAGCCTGGCCCCGCTGTTCTGGCTGCTGGTCAACGCGACCAAAACGCAGGACGGCCTGCTCAACTCCTTCGGCCTGTGGTTCGACGGCGATTTTGCCCTCTGGGACAACATCGCCCGGACAGCAACGTACGACGGCGGGATCTTCCTTCGCTGGTTCGCCAACACAGTCCTCTACGTCGTGCTCGGCGCCGGCGGTGCCACTTTACTCGCCGTCCTCGGTGGCTACGCGCTGGCCAAGTTCGATTTCCCCGGACGGAAGGCCGTGTTCGCTGTCGTCATCGGAGCGGTGGCCATTCCGGGCACGGCACTCGCGGTCCCCACGTTCCTTATGTTCAGCCAGATGGGCCTCACCAACACCCCCTGGGCCGTCATCATCCCCTCGCTCATCTCGCCCTTCGGCCTATACCTCATGTGGACCTTCGCCACCGAGGCCATCCCCACCGAGATCATGGAGTCCGCCCGGATCGACGGCGCCAGCGAGGCACGCACCTTCTTCCAGGTCTGCCTTCCGCTGCTGACCCCGGGCATTGTCACCGTGCTGCTCTTCACCATGGTGGCCACCTGGAACAACTACTTCCTGCCGCTGATCATGCTGAAGAACCCGGACTGGTACCCGCTCACCCTGGGCCTGAACGCCTGGAATGCGCAGGCCGGCACCGCAGGCGGGGAAGCCATCTTCAACCTGGTCATCACAGGTTCCCTGCTCACAATCCTTCCGCTGATCGCCGCGTTCCTGCTGCTCCAGCGCTACTGGCAGTCCGGCCTTTCCGCCGGAAGCGTCAAAGAATAACGCCCGTCCCACCCTCACCAACAACGCAGTTAGAAGGAAGACATGATCAAGACCCTGACCCGCCGCGGCCTGCTGCAGACGTCCGCCGTCGCCGCCGCACTCGCCCTGGGGCTCACCGCTTGCGGAGGCGGGGGCAACGCAGCGCCGCAGCAAACGGTCAACAGCGACGCCGTCGAAGCCGCCCTCCAAAAAGGCGGCAAGCTGACGGTGTGGGCCTGGGACCAGTCGCTGAAGAAAGTCGCCGAGGGCTTCGAGGCCAAGTACCCCAATGTGGACGTCAACCTGGTCAACGCGGGCACCGGCAACGACCAATACACCGCCCTGCAGAACGCAATATCCGCCGGCTCCGGCGTGCCCGATGTGGCGCAGATCGAGTATTACGCACTTCCGCAGTTTGCGCTCGGCAAGTCACTGGCGGACTTGGGCCAGTTCGGAGCTGCAGACCTCGACGGTACCTTCACGGCCGGTCCCTGGTCCTCGGTGCAGGCTCAGGGCGGCGTCTACGGCCTTCCCATGGACTCCGGCCCCATGGCCCTGTTCTATAACAAGCAACTCTTCGACAAGCACGGCATCGCAGTGCCCACCACCTGGGATGAGTTCCTCGAGGCCGGACGTGCGCTGAAGAAGGCTGACCCCAAGGCATACATCGCCAATGACACCGGCGACGCCGGGTTCACCACCAGCCTGATCTGGCAGGCGGGGGGCAAGCCCTACCAGGTGGACGGCACCAACGTCGGCGTGAACTTCTCCGACGAAGGGTCCACCAAGTTCGCCGAGACCTGGCAAAAGCTCATTGACGAGGACCTCCTGGCCCCCATCAGCTCCTGGAGCGACGAGTGGTACAAGGGCCTGGGCAACGGCACCATCGCCACCCTTTCCACCGGCGCCTGGATGCCCGGGAACCTGGTCTCCGGCGTTGCCGACGGGGCCGGCAAATGGCGGGTCGCACCCTTGCCGCAGTGGGAGAAGGGCGCCAACAGCAGCGCCGAAAACGGCGGCAGCTCGCTGGCCATTCCGGCGGCCAGCAGCCAGGCAGCGCTGGCCTACGGCTTCCTGAAGTACTCCAACGTTGATGAGGAAGGCGTCCAGGCGAGGATCGACGGCGGCGCGTTCCCCGCCACCTCAAAGGACCTCGCGTCCGAGAAGTTCCAGAACACCGAGTTCAAGTACTTCGGCGGCCAAAAGGCCAACCAGATCTTCGCCGAATCAGCGAAGAATGTTCCCGCCGGCTGGTCCTACCTGCCGTTCCAGGTCTACGCCAACAGCATCTTCAACGACACCGCCGGCCAGGCCTATGTCTCCGGCACCAAGCTCACGGACGGCCTGACCGCATGGCAGAAAGCCTCGGTCAAGTACGGCACCGAGCAGGGGTTCACGGTCAAGGAATAACAGCTCTAGCCCAGCTCCATCTCCGCGGACGCGCCCGCCAGCCCGGCGCGTCCGCGGCCACCCAAACGCGCCCAAAAAGAGGAACTCCATGACCCATACCACCGAACATCGCTGGCTGCGCTGGCCGTCTCCGGACACCAAGAGGCTGGCCTACGGTGCCGACTACAACCCCGAGCAGTGGCCCCGCGAGGTCTGGGCAGAGGACGTGCTGCTTATGCGGGAGGCCGGGGTCAATATCGTCTCCCTGGCCATCTTCTCGTGGGCACGCATCCAGCCCACGCGGGATGGCTGGGACTTTGCCTGGCTCGACGACATCATCGGCCTGCTCCACGCCAACGGCATTGCCGTGGACCTCGCCTCCGCCACCGCGTCGCCGCCGCCGTGGCTCGCGGCCGAACACCCGGAGATCCTGCCGGTCACCCAGAACGGCGAGACCCTTTGGCCGGGTGGCCGGCAGCACTGGCGGCCCACGTCGCCGGTGTTCCGCGAGCATGCGCTGGCCCTCGTGCGCGCCATGGCCGAACGCTACAAGGACCATCCCGCCGTTTGCGCCTGGCACGTTTCCAACGAGCTCGGCTGCCACAACATCTATGACTATTCCGACGACGCCGCGGCCGCCTTCCGCCGCTGGCTCCAGGACCGCTACGGCACACTTGAGGAGCTGAACACCGCCTGGGGGACCGACTTCTGGTCCCAGCGCTACGCGGACTGGAACCACATCCTCCCGCCGCGCAAGGCCGCGTCCTACCCGAACCCCACGCAGCAGCTGGACTTCAAGCGCTTCTCCTCGGACTCGCTGCGGGACTACCTCCGCGCCGAACGCGACATCCTCAACGGCATCACTCCGGATATCCCCGTCACCACCAATTTCATGGTGATGGGGGAGACGAAGGGGATGGACTACGCCGCCTGGGCCGCCGACGTCGACTTCGTCTCCAACGACCACTACGTGGTCCCCGGGCCGCAGGACCATGACGAACTGTCCTTCTCCGCGAACCTGACCGGCAACATCGCCGGCGGCAACCCATGGTTCCTGATGGAGCACTCCACCAGCGCCGTCAACTGGCAGCCGGTGAACACGCCCAAGAAGCCCGGCGCCCTCGCCCGGGACTCGCTCACCCACGTGGCCCACGGCGCAGACGCGGTCTGCTTCTTCCAGTGGCGGCAGTCGCGTGCGGGGGCAGAGAAATACCACTCCGCGATGGTTTCGCACGCCGGCAGCAACAGCAGGCTCTTCCACGACGTCACCGCGTTGGGGCGCACGCTGGGCGAACTTGCACCGATCACCGGCAGCCGGCGCGAGCCGGCACGGGCTGCGATCCTCTTCGACTGGGATTCCTGGTGGGCCAGCGAGCTGGACTCCCATCCCACCGACCGGCTCCGCTACCGGCAGGAGGCACTCGACTGGTACTCGGCGTTCCTGGCCACCGGCATCCGCGCCGATGTCCTCCCGGCGGCAGCCTCCTTTGAGGGCTACCAGTTAGTCATCGCACCGGTCCTGCACGTGGTGCCGGCGGAGCTGCGCTCGCGCCTGACCGCGTTCGTCGAAGCGGGCGGGCACCTGGTGACCACCTACTTCTCGGGCGTCGTGGACCAGAACGACCACGTGTGGCTCGGCGGATATCCAGGCGCCCTCAGCGATCTGCTGGGGATCCGGGTGGAAGAGTTCGGGCCGCTGGCCCCCGGGGAGGAAGCCACGCTCGACGACGGGTCAGCCGGCACGCTGTGGGCGGACCCGGTGGCCACCACCTCCGGCGACACGAAGGTCCTGCGCCGGTTCACCTCCGGTGACCACGCCGGCGAACCGGCTGTAACCCGGCGCAGCGTGGGCAGCGGATCCGCCGGCTACGTGGCGACGCGGCTCGGACCCGCCGGCCTGGTCCCGGTCCTCCGGGAATTCGCCGGCCTGGCCGGCGTCGGGTCTGAACTGCCCGCGGAACTGTGCGGCGCCGTCGAACTCGCCGTCCGCACAGGGGAAGACGGACGCTTCCTTTTCCTGATCAACCGAACGGACCAGGCTGTCGACATCTCGGCGGTCCCCGGCGCCGTCCTCGCGGGCACCGGGCAAGCCAAGCTCGCCGCCCGCGGCGTGGCCGTTCTCAAAAGCCCCACATAAAGCAGCAGTCCCCAGAGATAAGCAGCATCACCGCACCGAAGGGAATTCAATGACGAACAGATCCAGACGGCCCTGGGCCGTGACCGCCGCCGGCGCGGCCGCGGCGGTCTTGTCGGCAGGGCTCGTGGCCGGACCCGCGCCCGCCGCCCCCGCCGCCGACGAACCTGTGCCGGCCGGCGCCGTGACCGTGCGACCCGACCCCTCCTACCAGGGTGAGGCCTTCGAAGGATGGGGCACCAGCCTGGTCTGGTTCGCCAACGCCACCGGCGATTATCCGGATGAGGTCCGCGAGAAGCTGGCTGAGATGGTTTTCGGTGACGAGGGGCTGAACCTCAACATCGCGCGGTACAACATCGGCGGTGGCAACGCGCCGGACGTGAAGGACTACCTGCGGGCCGGCGGCGCCGTTGAAGGTTGGTGGAAGGCCCCCGAGGGCACCACCCGGCAGGACAAGGACTGGTGGGATCCGGACAATCCGGACCACTGGAACCTCGACGCCGACCAGACGCAGCGCTGGTGGGTGGACCGGATCAAGAACGACATCACACACTGGGAGGCCTTCAGCAACTCCCCGCCGTGGTTCCAGACGGTCAGCGGATACGTGTCGGGCGGCTTCAACTCCTCCCAGGACCAACTGCGGACCGAGAGCGTTGACGACTTCTCCTCGTACCTGGTGGGGGCCGTCAAGCAGCTTGAAAAAGCCCACGGCATCAAGATCGACACCATCGACCCCATGAACGAACCGAACACCCCGTACTGGGGAACCAGCCTGAATTCGGCTGGCCAGCCCGTCGGCGGCCGGCAGGAAGGCGCCCACATGGGCCCCGAACTGCAGCAGAAGGTGATCCAGTCCCTGGCCAAGGCGCTGGCCAGTGCGGACACCGGCGCCGTCATCAGCGCCATGGACGAGACCAACCCCTCGACCTTCGCCAACAACTGGAATAGCTATTCCGCCGACGCCAAGGCCAGCGTTAAGCAGCTCAACGTCCACACCTACGGGACCGGCCAGCGGACAGCCGTCCGGGACATCGCCAAGGGCGAGGACAAACCCCTGTGGATGAGCGAAACCGGCGGTTCGTGGATGGACGGACAGAACTTCACCAGCATGCAGCCCGGCCTCGGTCTGGCCCAGCACATGGTCAACGACCTCCGCGAGCTCGAGCCAGAAGCCTGGGTGTTCTGGCAGCCCGTTGAGGACTACAACAACATGAAGCCCGGCGGTGAAAGCGCCATTGGCTCCAACTGGGGCGAGATCCAGCTGCCTTTCGACTGCGATGCCGGGGACAACCTCGAAAGCTGCCCGATCTACACGAACACCAAATACAACACCGCGCGGAACTTCACGCACTACATCAAGCCCGGGGACCGCCTGGTCAAGGTGGACGACATGAACAGCGCGGCCGCCGTCTCCGACTCCGGAGCCACTGTGGTGCACGTGAACGACAGCAAGGAGCAGCGCCAGGTTGCCCTGGATCTTTCCGGCTTCGAAGCCGTCCAGGGAAACGCCACCGTAACGCCGGTGACCAGCGACGCCTCCGGAGCGCTGGTGCAGGGCGAGCCGGTCGCCGTCGGAAAGGACCGCAGCGCGGTCCTCACGGTAGCCGCTGAATCCGTCACAACCTTCCTCGTCAATGGTGTGCACGGCGTGGCCAAGGACGCCGCACTGATTCAGGCGGATCACGTCTACCGCCTGCAGGGCGTCGAAAGCGGCAAGTCCCTTACCCAGGGAACCGGCAGCACCGCCGTCATCCGTTCCGGCGCCGGCGCCCACCAGCAGTGGACCATCCGCCGCCTCAGCGGCGAGAACAGCAACCGTGCCCGCTACGCGATTGAAACGCCCGACGGCGGGCGGCAGCTCGCCGTCGTCGACGGAACACCCCAGCTGGCCCCGGCGGAGCCAGCGCCGGCTGACACCTTCCAGTGGACCATGTCCACCACCGGCGACGGCACCTACACGTTCGTCAACGCGGCAACCGGCAGGCTCTTCGAGGTGGGCGGGCACGCCACCGCGGACGGATCTCCAGTGACCCTGTGGACCGCCAACTCCGGCGAGAACCAGCGCTGGCGGGTCATCGGTGAAACTGTCCAGGGATTCCAGAACGTCACGGCTTTCACCGTGCCCGGGACCGCTCCGCAGCTGCCCGCCACAGTGGTCCCCGTCTACCGCGACGGCGCCCGGGGCGAACTCCCGGTGACCTGGACCATACCGCCGGAGAACCGGTGGAGCAAACCCGGAACCGTTGACGTGCGCGGAACGGCGACCGACGTCCTGGGTGCTGCGCACCCGGTGACGGCTAAAGTCACGGTGGACAAGCTCGTCTCGACGCTTCCCGCCCGGGCCAAAACCTATGCCGGCGGAGCGCCCGCGCTGCCCGCCACCGTGACAGCGGTGACTGCCGGCGGCAGCGAAGTGGAGCGGCCGGTTGTCTGGGATGCAGCCGGACCGTTCACCGCGACTGGCGTTTTCACGGTGGCGGGCACCGCCGACGCCGCCGACGGGCGGACGCTGCCCGCCACGGTGCGCGTCCAGGTCACAGCAGGAACAGCCGACAACGTGGCAGATGACCCCGGCACCACGTTCGGCGCCACTTTCACCGAGCCGGGCTACGGCACGGCGGGGCTGGGCAACGGCAACCTGACGGACAAGGCCTGGTCCAACTGGAAGTCGGGCACCAAGAACACCACCGATACCTTGGCCGTGACGCTTCCGAGCCAGAAAACAGTGACCGGAGTGAAGGTCCACTTCTACCGCGACGGATCCACCGACAGCTACGCCCAAAGCCTCCAGGCCCAAACCAGGACAGCCGACGGCACGTGGCAGAACGCTGGCGCCCCGATCCAGGTCCCCGGCGGCAGCCCCGCCCCGGTGGTCACGGTCCCGGTTGCCAATGTGGACACCAGTGGCGTCCGGGTGGTGCTCACCGCCCGGCCGAACACCCACATGACGGTCAGTGAAGTGCAGGTGCTGGCGCTGGCTGCGGGCAAGTCCTCTGACGCCGCCGCGGCGGGACTCTCCGTCAATGGCGAGCCGCTGGCCGGCTTCGACCCGAACGTAACCTCGTACGGGGCCGGCGCCCAGGGGCCACACCAGGAGGTCACGGCCACCGCGGCGGACCCCTATGCCACGGTCAGCGTGCAGCAGGCGGATACTCAGTCCGGAACTGCCGTGGTGACGATCCGGAGCGAGGACGGACGCCAGACCCGGACCTATGAGGTGGTGTTCGGCCGCTAGTCGTTAGCCACCAGGAGCGCAGCGGCACTGGCGGAAGCACGGCAAAAGGGCACCGGGTGCGTCCCTGAGGGACGTACCCGGTGCCCTTTTGGCCATCTCATAGCCGCGTCTTCGCCGGCATCATGGACAATTTCGCCCCGTTCCACGAGGTTGACGACGACGTCTGGGACCGCGTCTTCCGGATCAACGTCACTGCCCTCTTGCGCCTGACACGCGCCGTGGTCCCGCTGATGCTCTACGGCGGCATGCTGATACCGACAGCTGCACCAAGAAGCGCGGGTACCAGCTCTAGCTGGTACCCGCGCTTCTTGGAGGAACATTTCTAGCGAGTGACTCCGTGCATCTCGGAGGTCGGTGGGTAGAAGGGAATCTCCGGCTTCTTCGCACCGATAATTACGCAGATCAGCGCGTCGTCCTCGCTGACAGTGCGAAGGCTCCGCGGTACGCCTGCAGGAACACGAATGAGGTCGCGGTAGCCCAAAACACGGCTGGCCTTCTTGGTGCCGTCCTCGACATCGTGGAGGCTGAACTCCACCTGTCCCTCGAGGACAAAGAATACTTCTTCGACGTCAGGGTGAGTGTGCTCAGGTCCTACGCAGCCAGCAGGCAGGACCATGTTGGAGAACGTGAAGTGTTCGGCCTGGAGGATGTTGTTGTCATCCGAGTGGTCCCCGGTCGCTCCGGAACCGATGTAGCGGACCTGACCACGCCGGAATTTGTCTCCCATTTTCGTCTGGAACTTCAGAGTGTCGAAGTCAACGACGCGGCTCTCACGGGACGCGATAGACGAATCGATGAGCTCTTCAAGATCAGTAGTTGGTGCACTTACGGTTTCGCTCATTGTTAAACCTCTCGGACTGGGGCGATGTAAACCAAGGAAACGTAGCCAAGCTAAGGAGCAACTCCCTCAACTCTAACTATCTCAACACTAAGGTAGATTCGATCAAGTAACAAGACCCTGAGTGGAACCAGCCTGAGTTAATTGATTGCCGGAAAGGTCAGTGTTAAGATGCACTATCTATATCTAAGGACAGGGCCATGCCTGACGAAAAAACTGAAGCTGACGCTATCGACCGTATTCTTGCGGATTGGTTGCGCGAACGGCCGGACTTGGATGCAAGCTCGATTGGCGTCCTCGGGCGGCTCTTGCGGCTGGCTAATCAGGTCCGTGCTGTCGAAAGTTCCTACTTTGAGCAGTACGGGCTGACACTTGCATCCTTCGATGTTTTGGCCAACCTCCGCCGCTCTGGCCCACCTCACCGGAAGACTGCCGGGGAACTCGCGACCTCCTCCATGCTCACGACCGGTGGTATCACTTTCCGGCTGGACAGGATGGAGGAGCAAAACCTCATCGAGCGAGTTCGGACGCGCGAAGACCGCCGGGTTGTCTACGCCCAGCTGACCGCTCATGGGAAAGCTGTTATCGATGAGGCATTCGGTAAGCATTTAGACAAGCAACGTCAGATGTTGAGCGGTCTGACATCATCGGAACTGGATCAACTCGCAGCGCTGCTCAAGAAGGCAGAGGCATCGGTGGTCTCATCTGATGTCAATGCGCTGGAAGCGGCCGGCCAGAACTCCTGAAACTCCTGCGTCTTCGCGCCCGTGCTTGGCTGATGCATCCTGGCATTCGCGGTCGCCGGGTCTGTCTACAGGAGGATCGGGGCATAAGGTGTAACAGAGTCTGATCTGCTGGCACTCCTGGCACGCTTCTAACCGGCAGGATCCGCGGATGCGCGGGGAGGCTTAGTGCCCGATGCGACGCCGGGGTCAGCAGTTCGGGCCTTTGCTGCGCTCATATCAGTCCGCCCCGGCCACCGATAATGGATTCCAGGGATCGTAGTACGGCGAACGGCACTACTCCACTCGTCCTCGGATTGTCCTCAGAGGGCTTGTTGCGGATTTCGAATCGGTATTCCCCGATGTTTCCAGAAGCTTCAATGACGTGGCTGGTCAGTTCCGCTGCGGGGTCTGCCCTTACTCTTACCGTCACAGCGTCCCAGTTGTTAACGGCGATAGCAACGGCGGCGCCGGCATTTAGGGACTTAGGGAACAACAGCGCGGCTTCAGCGGCCGATCCTTCATAAACGTCCAGTGGACCTCGAGCATTGCGTATCTCCTCAACCAAAGCCTCGTTCATCCAGGGCTGGACAAGGGAGCCCGGCAACTTCGTCGTCGTAATGGTGACTTTGTCATAGCCTTCCGCACGGGCGCCTGAGGACAAAAGGTCAAGGCCGCCAACTGCGCCGGATGTCAGGAAGAGCCGGCCTGGCCCGGCGGCGTGAAGCTGTTTAGAGAATTCTCTATCTGCCAGGGCGCCAATAGAGGTCACGAGCAGGTCAACACCTGCCTGGAGCACATCCTCAGCGTGCTCGACGAGTACTTCCTGACCGGCACATTCGACCAGTAGGTCGCAGCATTCCAGAGCCTCCGCCAGGTCCAGCTGTTTCACCGGAACATTACTGAGCGGGCTCCGGGAGATAACTCCTTCCAGGACAGCCCCGGCGACCCGTCCCGCAGTGATTCCAGCGACGACGGGCACTCCAATGGTGCCGTAACCGATAACTCCGACACGGCAGGTGCGTGCTGACTTCATGATGTCCTTCGAGTCTTGATTGGGTAGTTGGGTCCGCTCGCGCAGGTCGTTTACGAAGCGTTGAGGAGAATATTCTCGTCACGCTCGAAGGCACTTGTGCTCACTCGAATACCACGCTGAACTACCGGGTGATTCCACGCGCTACTCAGCGCTTGGTGGGAGGGAAAGTTGGCTTCCTTCCGAAAGCCGGATTGCTGACGACAATCCGACTTTCGGAGGGTCAGAACTGGGAGGACGTATCCACCCAGCCCATGTCACCAGGGCATCTGGCCCTAATCCTGGTGGGCAGCCCCGATAATGCCTTGTGCTTCGATTTCCACCGTTAGCCCATCTTCGACGAGACGGCTAACCTCCACCAGGGTGGAGCACGGAAAATCGCCCGAGAAGATTTCGGATCTGGCCTTGCCGACCAGCGCTTTATCGGAGATGTCGGTGAGGTAGATGCGCAGTGTGATGATGTCATCGACTGTGCCCCCGCATGCTTCGGTAAGCTCTTTGATCCGGCGGAAGGTCTCTCGCGACTGAAGATAGGTATCGCTTCCACCCACCATGCCGCCACTTCCGCCGGCATGCATGCCGGACAGGAAAAAGTGCTGCCCGTGCAACCGTGCGTTACTGAACATCTTTATGCGCGGAGGCTCGGGAACTGTCGCAGCTTTCACCCTGATCAACGACTTACCCTTTCGTTGGACTCCCGGCTCAGGCGTTCTCGCACTGGCATGAAGTCATACGTCGGATAGAACTCGGTGGAAAAGACACCCCAGGCCCGCCGTTCCAGTTCGACGTTGACGGTATTCAGCAGACGAGTCGGAAGCCGCAGAGTAACTATTTGGCCTACACCCATGGCGACTACCCAAGAGACGATCTCGCAACCTTCAGGCGGGAAGCCGTTCCACCAGTCCGGTTCATCCAGCCCGGCTTGAATCTGTTCCAGGTGCTGGGACTGATCATGCCGCAGAAAGACTGTCAGCAGCATGGAGTCATCCATTACAACCCTTCGCCTCTGAGGATAGCGGCCTGCTTTTCTGCGTCGGCTTCGTATACGCGCCTGATCCGTGCGACGCCGAGGTCGTGCTGGTAGAGGTGTTCATCTTTGTCAGCGTCGGCGGCGAGTGCTTCGAGCACTTCCCGGTCCTGTTCCAGGACTGCCCAGTGTTTTTCTTCAAGGGTCGTCTTGTACATGAACCGCCAGACGTCGCGCTCCCAGTCGGAGACGGTGCGGGTGCGCCAGTGGAATATCGCCGAGTTGTTTGCATCAATGGGAGTGGCTATGCCGACGATGCCAAAAGTCCCGCCGGGTCCTGCGGACTCGGCATAGGGGATTTCCAGATCGACGTAGTCCATGGCCTCGCGGCAGTATTCGACCCAGTCGAAGTTCACGCCGCGCTGGTCCGTCTTCTCAAAGAAGAAGCCTCGGTCAGTTTCGCGGATTCGGAAGCGGGCGCTGGTGTCTCCACCGAACATGGAGTGTGAGTCGCGGTGGAGGAAAGCACCGTGCATCGGATCCAGGACGTTGTCCATGTAGAAGCGCCAGGGCCCCTTCCATTCCGCGAAGTTCGAGAACCAGGAAACCTCCGGATTGGCCAAGCGGTCCGGCAGCTTGAACTCCGTTACCTCGGAGTCAACTGTCAGTGGCATGAACGCGAAGATGGTGTCGGCTGCTTCTGCAACTGCCAGCGAAGTGGTAACGGTTCGGCCCTCGAGGGCACATCCGGGCATGCCGGGAACGGAGACGACCGTGCCGTCTCCATCGACCTGTACGCCGTGATACTTGCAGGCAACACGGTCTCCGAGGTGCTGACCGACTGAGAGGGGGGCACTGCGGTGGGGGCAGCGGTCCTCGAGCATGCGAATACGTCCGGTGGCGTCGCGGAACAGCAGCCAGTCCACACCCAGGCGCTTAACCTTGACCATGTCCCCTGTGCCGACGAAGCGGGAGGGGTAGATGGGGTACCAGCGGTCTCGCAGCCCCATGGCTGCCAGTTCTTTGGCATCGACTTCGTGGCGGACGCCGACGACGTTTTTTGTCTTGCTCTTCCCGCTTGTCGGACGTGCGGTTTGTGTTGTAGTTGTCATTTCTTATTCTCCAAGTCGTCGCATTTCGGCGCGGAAACGGGCTTCGTCCCACGCGTTGCCATCCGGAGCATTGAGACCAAGGTCGTTCAGACCTGCAACCACCCCCGGCAAATCTTTTGTGCCGCCGGCGAAGACCTCGCTCAGTGCCCCGGCGAGCTTCTTCTCGTAGGGAGTTGCAGGCCTGGTCAAGGCCTGATTCGGTTCTAGGTACTGTTCAGGCATGGAAGTCCTCCTCTGGTTCGGCGAAGGTGTGCAGGCCTTCGGCGATGTTCATGAATGATGTGGCCCACTCGTTGAAAGAGTCGGCCTTGGTTCGGTGTGCGGGGACGGCAGTGTTTTCGATGATGACGAAGACGCCGTTGTCGATTCCTCCGGCGATGCTTTGCGGTTCGGCAATGTCGGTGTCTGCCTGCGGCACGGCGGCGATAACCAGCGATGGCGCCTGAACGAGCTGGAGCGAATGTGCATAGCCCTCGATGGAGGTGTCAACCTCCGGGTCTCCAAGAATCAGGCTCTTGACCAGCTCGGGATAACGGCCGGCGAGCACGATTGTGCCAAAGGCGGCACGGCCGGAGGCCACCAGGTGCACCGGGGTGACCCCGCCGTCCCGGAGCGCTGCCGCAGCACCTGAGACCCACACTTCAAGCTGGTCTTCCGTGAGGATGGCGCCCAGAAAGGCTCCATCGAAGTTTTCCCAGGTTTGTGCATCGTAGGCAGCGACCTGCCGGCTGTACCAGTCCCCGGCTCCGGTGCCGTTGTGAAGGCAGACGACCCGATGCCGGATTTGCCCTATGTCCGGTTGTGGACTGTCCAAAATCAGTGGTTCTGTCAGTGCCATTTTTTTCCTCGTCCCTCTAGTGGTTCCGGCTGGGGACATGCACCGGCGGCACAAACGGTCCCGGCGCCGGGTCGAGCGCTGTGACGTCGATTTCGATGACGGCTGGTCCCCGGACCGCCAACGCTTCTGCTAGTGCCTGATCGAATTGTCCGGAGCCGCGAACCCGCCAGAACGGCAGGTGCAGTGATTGGGCCAGCAGGTCAAAGTCCGGTGTGTAAAGATTCACGCCGGCTTCGGCGAAGCCGTTGGCTTTTTGCATGTTCCGGAGGACTCCGTATCCGCTGTCGTTGAAGACCAGCACTACGCACCAGGCGCCCGAGCCTCCAAGTGAGGCGAGCTCGCCGAGATGGACCGCCAGTCCGCCGTCACCGACGATCACCGCCGTGGGGATCCCGGGCCGGGCGCAGGCGGCGCCGATGCCCATCGCCAGTCCCTGGCCGATGCCGCCGCCGAGCGGGAAAATGTTCGTTTCCCGCGAGTAGATTTCAAGCAGGCGGTTGCCCCATTGGCTGGAGGGGATGGTTACGTCCCGGGCGATCACTGATTCGCGGTCCAGCCGCCGACGAAGGCTTTCGCAGATCTCGGCGTACCCGCCGATGTATTCGGTCAGGGCGGCCCGGACGTTGCGTCGGGTCGCGCGCACCCGCTCGGTCCAGCCGGCCTCGACGCCGGGGGCGGGGAGTTTCGCGACGATCTGCTCGAGCAGGGTCCGGGAATCACCCTCCAGCCCGACATCGGCCGGGTAGACCCGGCCGATGGCTGCAGGGTCGATGTCAAGCTGGATGTGTTTGCTGGGCAGTGCCATGGAGTAGTGCTTCGTTTCGTTGGAACGGAAGTGTGTTCCAACACTCAGCAGCACGTCCGCGTCTGCGAGGAGTGCCGCAGCGTCAGGGGTGGTAGCGAAGTTTCCGAGCACCTGATCATCATCTTCGGGTACGACGCCTCTGCCTGAATTGCTGGTCAGCAGACCGGCGCCGAGGCGGTGCAGCAGCTCAGCCAGGGCCGTACCGGCACCCGCTGCTCCACCGCCTGCCCAGATGAGGGGCCGTTTGGCCTGCGAGAGCAGTCCAACGGCTTTGGCCACGGATTCCTCGTCGATGGAGGTTTCAGGCTGGCGGGGGGAGTCCGCCGGGCGCTGCTCCTCGGGCAGGGCCAGGTACTGCAGGTCGATGGGCCATTCCAGGCTGGCCGGTGTATGCGGGACGGTCAGCAGGTGCGCGATAGCTTCTTCCAGATCTGCTTCGGCATCTTTGGCGTTGAAGATGGTCCGCGCGTAGCCCGATACTGCCTGAAGCATCTGCAGCTGTCGTGGTACCTCATGGATCACTCCGCGGTTGCTTCCGAGGAATTCACTGTCAATCTGACCGGTGATATGCAGCACGCGGCTGCCTGCGGTCAGCGCCTCCACCATGGACCCGGCAGCATTGCCGGCACCTGTTCCGGTGCTGGTGAGGGCGACTCCGAACTTGCCCGAAGCGCGCGCGTAGGCGTCCGCCGCGTTTACTGCCGCGGCTTCGTGGCGGACGGCAACGAAGTTCAGTTCCCGGTCCACGGCCTCGATGAGGGGAAGGTTGTGGATGCTGATCACGCCGAAGGCGGTGTCAATGCCGTGCCTGCGCATTACCCGGACGAGGATGTCACCGCCGGTTGGGTTTTGGGGCATTTTCGTTCCTTGTTCCATGGACATGTCTTATCTCTTTCGTAGATCAGGGCCGGGCATGCCGTTGAGCGTGAGCCGGATGGCAGGTGCCTTACACATAGCGGCCTACACCGCCGCCGACGTCGATCGTGGCTCCTGTGGTGTAGCCGCTGAGCGGGGATAGAAGGGTAAGAATGTGGAAGGCGACTTCATCGGCAGTTCCGAAGCGCCCCAGCTTTACCCCCCGGTCCCTGGTGATCTCGGCGCTCCACGCCGTGAAGTCCATGCCGCTGCCTGATTGCTCGAATCGCCGGCGCCACTGGCCGGTGTCAACCAGTCCGAGCAGCACCGAGTTGACGCGTGTACCGTCCGCGGCGAGATCTTCGGACAATGAGTGGCTCAGGTTCAACAACCCGGCACGCGCGGCTGAAGTAGCGGCCAGGCGCAGCTCAGGTTGGCGGGACAGGATCGCATTGACGTTGACCACCGAGCCGTGCGGTGACGCGGCCAGCGCAGCCCGCGCCGAGCGTACGATATTCAACGCCCCGAAAATCTTGAGGTCGAATTCTTCGCGGAACTGCTCGTCAGATGTTTCATCCAGGTTAGCCATGAGGGAGCGGCCGGCATTGCACACCAGCCCGTCAACAGCCCCGAAGCTTTCCAAAGTCCCGGCAACGAACGCGTCGGTGGCTTTGCGGTCGGTCACGTCGCAGGTGGCCAGGTAGATGGAGTTTTTATCAGCCCAGGCAAACTGATCGAAAGCCGCCGCGAGGCGCCCGGCATCACGGGCGCAGGCAGCTACCTTGGCACCTTCTGCGAGCAGGTAACGGGCGGTAGCCAGCCCGACGCCGGAACTCGCTCCCGTCACAACGACGGTACGGTCCTTTAGTTGCAGATCCATCTGGTGGTCTCCTTGATCATCAGCCGGAGCCCGGCGTCCTGAGGGTAATTTTCGAGAATGGGCGATGTTGCGGACGGTGTTAGGTGACTCAGTGCCCCATGACAAAGCCGCCGTCCACGATGATGTTCTGGCCGGTTATGTACGCGGCCGCGTCCGAGAGCAGGAACTGGACGACCCCGGAGATATCCTCGGGCACCTGGTCCCTTTCCAACACCCTCGTCTCTTCGTAGAGTCGGTAGCGGGAGGCCGGCACGGACTCGGTTGCCTCGACCCTGGTCAGGCCCGGGGAGACAGCATTCACCCGGACCCCGGCTGCTCCCGCATCCCGGGCCATGGTCCGGGTCATTGCCAGGACTGCGCCTTTGGAGCTGACATAGTGGACCAGGCGCGGCGAGCCGTACAGCGCGGCGTCGGAAGCGACGTTGACGATGGCGGCAGTCTGCTTTTGTGCCAGCTGCGGATAGAGGTACTTGCTCACCAGCCAGGTGCCGAAGGCGTTCACCGTCATGACCCGCTGGAAGAAGTCCTCTTCAAGGTCCCAGAAGGTGTCCCCGCCAACGCCGTCGGCAAGAGCTGCATTGTTGACCAGGCCATCTGCCCCGCCTAGTTCCCGGACGGCATCGGCCAGAGCCGCAACGGAGTCCTTGTCCGCAATATCGGTGATGATTGCCGTGGCATCGAAGCCGCGTTCCCGCAGCGTGGCTGCTGCGCGTTCTGCGATGTCCGCGTTTTTCTCAGCGATGACGATGCGGTCGCCTCCGGCGGCCAGCCGTTCAGCGATACTGAATCCCAGTCCACGTCCAGAGCCGGTGACTACTATCAACCGTGTCACGTAAGCCTCCTCCAAAACTCTAGAATCGATGACGCCATCTCTGCCGGCTTCTCCTGCACTGCGGCATGGCCTGCACGGGGAATGATCTTGAATGACGCGTCTGTTATGGATTCGGCGAGGATCCTGGATTCATCAACGCCGGTGATTACATCGTCTTCGCCGACCAGGACCAGTGATGGTACCTGCAGAGACGGCAGCACATTCGATGTGTCGGTAGCTGCCATCATGGTCGCTGCGGCCGTGTAACCGGGCAGCCGGACCCCGGCCATTTCGGACCTGACCGCCGCGGCTGTCGCAGCATCCGCTGCTGGCGAGAGCAGCCTGGTAGCCCGCCGGTCGGCAAAGGCTTCTGGCCCCAGTTCGGCCAGTTCGGGGACGCGTGCAAGCATCCGGTCCGCCGACTCCCCGGTAACGGCCGAACCTCGGGTGCTGTCCGCTAGCACCAGGGAGCGGACAGCACCCGGTGCCTGCGCTGCCGCTCGGGTGGCGATAACTCCTCCCCACGAGGTTCCGATCAGATGTGCGGGTCCTAGGGCCAGGGAAGCCAGAATTTGCAGGACGAGCCCGGGGTGATCCACGGGGCCTTGCGGATCTGCTGATTGGCCATAGCCTGGCGCATCCCAGCAGAACGTGCGGTAGCCGGCCTCACTGAGCAGCTGTGCCAGCGCCCCGCAGGATGAGGCATTACCCCCGATGCCGTGCATCAGGAACACAGGCGCTCCTTCACCACGGACTACCAGCGATACGCCGTGGAGGGAAATACGGCTGCCCAGGCTTCGGGTGGCGGGAGCTGCCTCAGTGGGCAGCTGCATGACTTGCCGCATTTGCCGATGGAACGGTGAAATAGTCGGCGCTGCCGGGAACGACCAGGGAGCGGTAGCCGTCGTCGGGGATTCCGGCCATAGCGGTGCGAACGTTGACGGTGGGCGGCCCGGCGGTTCCCCACTGGTCCGACAGCTCAGGGGTCCGCTTCCACGTACGGCACAGCCAGCTGTCTTCATCAACCTGCGCCACCTCCGAGGTGTACTCGCAGACCAGGCCTGCAGGGTCTGTGAAGTAGGAGAAGGTGTTGTCCCCGGGACCGTGACGGCCCGGGCCCCACTGCGGGGCAATACCGTGGGTTTTGAGGGAGCCGATACCGCGCATGAAGTGGTCGATGCTCTGCATTTCGTAGGCCACGTGGTTGACCGCTGTCCACGGGGCCTGGTTGAAGGCGATGACATGGTGCTCTGAATTGCAGCGCAGGAAGGACATCTGGTGCTCGGACCAGTCCGAGACACGCATACCCAAGACCTGCGTGTAGAAGGCTGTAGCCCGATCAATGTCAATAGTGTTCAGCACGACGTGGGCGATCTTGCGCGGGATTGCCCGGCGTCCGGAAGGCTCCTGGCTGACGACGGCATGAACGTCCGCGGACAGCTCTACGAGCCTGCCCTCGGGGTCAACCAGCTGCAGGCCGTAACCGCCGGCAGCGTCGTCCAGTGGGCCGGGTTCACGGAAGAGGGGAATACCCAAAGCGGCGAGCTTAATGGCGGCCTGGTCCACTTCCTGGGGCGTAGCGAGGGCGAATGCCACGCCGCCAAGGGCGTTCTGTTGGCCCTTTTCCAGCTTCAGAATGTGGTGCTCCGATCCGGTTCCCCGCAGCCAGAAGCGGTCATTGTCTTCCTCGACGGTGGAGAGTCCCCAGACCTCGTGGTAAAAATCCTTGGCACGCGCCGTTTCCGGCACCTTCAAGGACACCGACCGAAGAGATCGCAACTTACAGACAGGCTCTGCTGCGAAGAAATTCATGGGGCTACCTTCTTACTTTCGGGTGTTTAGAGATCAAGAATGAGTTCGGCCGAACGGCAACGCGAGACGCAGACGAACATGGATTTGTTCGCGGTCTGCTCGGCCTGGCTGAGGAGAAAATCACGGTGCTCCACGTCCCCGCTGATAACACGTGTTTCACAGGTGCCGCAGATCCCCTCCGCACAGGAGCTGGGAACGTCGATGCCGGCGTCGTTGAGGGCATCAAGGACAGATACATCAGGCCCCACGGGGATGCGTTGGCCTGTGCTGTTACACACCACGTCAAACGCTGATTCGTTTTGCTCCGCGACGACAACTTTTTCTGGTGCCTTGAACCGCTCGATTCGGAGCTGCGCTTCGTCCTGCATGACTCCGGCAACAGCCTTCAGCAGCGGTTCCGGACCACAGGTGTAAACCAGCGCATCCGGGCTCAGGTCTCCGACAGCGGCCGCCAGGTCAGGGTAGCTGCCGTTGGCTTCGTCATCGGCGTGGATGGTGATCCGGTCCTGGGGCAGGGTGCCGATCTCGGGAAGAAAGGCCATAGTGGCGCGGGACCGGCCGGTGTAGAGCAGCGACCAATCCGCGCCTGCTGCATGCAGTTGCCGCGCCATGGAGATGATCGGGGTGATGCCGATCCCGCCGGCGACCAGCACGTAGCGTCCGGCGTCTTCGAGCGCGAAGTTATTACGCGGGCCTTCTACCTTAAGGAGTGCTCCCACCGGTAGACCCTCATGGACGAGTTGGCTGCCGCCGCGTGAGTCGGGAGTCCGGAGCACAGCTACCGTCCAGCTGGTCGAATCCAGTGGATCGGAGCATAGCGAGTACTCGCGTACGAGCCCGTTGGGCAGATGAAGGCTCAGGTGGGACCCTGGCTGCCACGGGGCCAGCTGTGCCCCCGACGGGTCAGCGAAGGTAACGCTGGTCACCCCATCCGATTCCCAAGTTTTTTGCTGTACCCTCAGGGTCCGTGCGGTGGGCTCCCCGGTCGTTACCCGGTCAGTGGCGGGAGCCGGCTGGGATGATTCTTCCGGTCCCCGTGTGTTCAAAGTGGCGGTAGTCATGGTTCACTCCTGGCCCCGGTGCGCTACGGCTTCAATTTCCACCGTGGCGCCGTATGGCAGCGCAGAAACTTCAACGAACGTCCTGGCCGGCCGGGGAGCGGTGAAGAGCTGTTCGTAGTGGCTGTTGGCTTCTTCGCGCAGGGTCAGGTCCGTGACGAAGTAGGTGGTTTTGACGATGTCCTGCATGGACATGCCGATGGTCGCCAACCGCTCCGAGAGCCTGGTTGTAGCGGCCTCAATGGCCTCGGTTCGGCCGCTGACCGGCGTGTAGTTTTCATCAACGGACAACGCCCCGGACACGAAGCCGAAACCTCCGGCCTGGTATGCCGGGCTGTAGGGGTGAGCACTCACTGACTTGCCTTTCATTGGGGATGGATTGGAATATGCTGCGGATCTCATGCGCCGGCCCAAGGCAATGGGGCGCCGGAAAGATCGACGTATATGCTCTTCTGGCGCATGTAGGAGCGGATACCGTCCCTGCCTTTTTCGGTACCCAGTCCGCTCTCTTTGATCCCGCTGAACGGGGTAGCGATGCTGAACTGTTTGTACGTGTTGATCCAGACGGTGCCCGCAGCAACCGCCCGCGCAATGCGCCAGGCCCGCCGGTAGTCCCTCGTCCAGATGCCGCAGGCAAGACCAAACACACTGTCGTTGGCCTGGGCCAGCAGGTCAGCTTCATCATTAAAGGGAAGGACCACAGCCACGGGACCGAAGATCTCCTCTTGGCAGATCAGGTCGGAGTTGGCTACACCGGCAATGATGGTGGGCAGGTAGTACGCGCCCTGCTGCAGTTCCGGCTCCGCCGGCCGTGCGCCGCCGCACAGGATCTGCGCTCCGGCTGCGCGTGCATCCTCGACCATCTTTTCGACGGAATCCCTGTGGGCGTGGGCAACAAGAGGTGCCACCTGCGTTCCTGGGTCGGTTCCTGGACCCACCCGCAGGGCTTTGGCTCCTTCGACTAAGCGTGCCAGCGCGGTGTCATAGATTTCCCGCTGGATGAATACCCGCGAACCAGCGATGCAGCTCTGGCCGCTGGAGGAAAAAATTCCGTAAAGCACCCCGGCGACGGCTTGATCCAGATCCGCGTCCGAAAAAATGATGGTTGGCGATTTTCCGCCCAGTTCCAACGTGATCGGCATGATTTTATCGGCCGCGATGCGACCCAGCTGCCGGCCGGTCGAGGTGCCGCCGGTGAAGGAAACCTTGCCGACCTCCCTGTGCCGTGCCAGAGCGTCCCCGACGGTCCTTCCCGGGCCGGGAAGCACCGAAAGCAGGCCCGAAGGCAGTCCAGCCTCGTCGCAGATCCTTGCCAGCAGCAGCGACACCCAGGGCGCCCAGACCGGCGGTTTGATCACGACGGCGTTGCCCGCGGCAAGGGCCGGAGCGACCTTTTGCGCGTCGCTGGCAATGGGGGAGTTCCACGGTGTAATGGCAGCCACCACACCGATGTGCTCGTAGGTGGAGATACTCAGGTAGTCACCCCGCGGCGGGGTTAACGCATCCTCCATGGTTTCAAGGGCCGATGCGGTGAAACGGAACGTGGCCGCAGCGCTCATGGCCAACGCCCGCGTTTCCTTGAGCGTTTTACCCGTGTCCTGGGTTTGAAGAACAGCGATCCGGTCAGCATTGGCTTCAAGAGCCGAACCGATCCTGTGCAAGACAACTGCGCGTTCGTGCGGTAGCTTACGGGCCCAGCCGGACTCCTCAATGGCCGCCAGGCCTGCCGCGACCGCCACATCGACATCGTCAACGGTGGCACCATGGAGCGTTGCGAAGACCTCAGAAGTTGCGGGATTGACGGACTCGATCAGTGCCCCTGCGCCCCGGGCCCAGACCCCGCCAACGTAAATCTCGTCCAGCGTATCGATGCCCGGTTCAAAGCCGCGGAAGGGGATATATCCTTCGGAGTCTGTACCGGCCAGCCGTTCCACGATGCCCGCGCTGCTCTGCGTTGTCATCCTCAGGGTCCACCAATCTTTATAGTCACTCAGGCTGTCGCCGACGTTGTTCGCTGCTATCCCGCAGTCGCGGAAGCGACCGGAATGTGAACTAGGTCATGTCAAACAATAACAGCACTAAGATACTTTGTGTCAAGGCAGTGGGGTCTTGACCTTTAAGCGCTAAGGAGATAGAACTAACACAGTGCCATGATCTTCACCACACTTGAGCACCTCGCTAGCCCCCGCCTACGTGGGCGGGCTGACGGTGAGAGAGCACGTGTCGTGCGTGAACGGAGAAACCGTCATGATGTAGCAGCCGGCGACGACGCCTGGGGCCTCGTCCACGGCCTTGACTCCCGAGCCGCCTACGGGCGGGTGGCATGCCCCCGCTTCGAGACTGTATTCGAAGCCCTCACAACCTTAAGGATGTCCAATGGACACGATGAGCGAACCCAAGAAGCAGGAAGAGACCAAACCGAATTGGTGGGTACTTTGTCTCGCATGTGCGGCCATAGTGCTCGATGGATACGACACGGTCGCGTTGGGCGTGTCCATACCGGCGATAGCCAAGGACTGGGGTGTTGCACCCTCGCACTTCACTCCTGCGCTTGCGCTGACCAGCGCTGGAGTGGCTCTGGGGTATCTGGCGGTAGGGCGCCTCGTGGCCAGAATGGGCACCAGAAACGTCATTTTTTCGGCGGTCGTGGTGTTCACCCTGGGTTCGTTGCTGACAGCGTGGTCGGATTCGATTCTGCAGCTGACGATTTTACGATTCGTGACCGGCCTGGGACTGGGTGCCGTGCTGCCAGCCGCTGTCGCCCATGCGACCGCAGTCAATCCCGCTCGGTTGCGTCAATCGATTGCGGTGGTCGTGATGACGGGCATCTCGGTCGGGGCACTCATCGCGGGGTTGGCCGGGAGCGGTATCGTGGGCGCATTGGGGTGGGAATGGGTGTTCATTATCGGAGCTATCGCTTCTGCTGTGCTTCTGCCGTTCCTGTGGTTTGGACTCTCCGCCAGCCACGTATCGAGCACGCCCATTGACGCGGCCGAGGCCAAGCACCATGCGTCTGTGGCGCGCCTGTTCGATGCTTCCGTACGAAGCAGGACGCTAATCCTGTGGGCTTTTGCGTTCCTCATCTTCGCCTCGTTCTACGTGTTCTCCTCGTGGTTGCCGACTCTGCTCACGAGCTACGGCTTCAGTACCGGTCTAGCACCGCTGGGGTCGGCGGCCCTGGGCGTAGGAAGCATCATTGGTGCCTGCGTACTAATCATCGCATCGCGTCGATTCCGGATGACGTCCGTCCTGGCTGGAACCTCGGCAGTAGCGATCGTGTTCCTTGTCATCTCTGCATTCCTCGGCCCGGACAAAGCGCTGCTGCTGCTGGTCTTCGGCGGCGTCGGCCTCGGACTTCAGGCCGGCATGATCGGCCAGGCCGCGGTGGCAGTGTCGCTGTACCCCCAAGCAACGGTGACCGCCGGTGTCGGCTGGGCAGCTTCAATGGGCCGGCTCGGATCGGTTGTCGGCCCGATCTTCGGCGGCGTCCTCATCGGACTCGGCGTGGATACCAGCATCATCGTTCTCTCAGTATGCGTGCCCGTGATCATCGCTCTGATATTGGTGCTGATTCTAGGACGGATCACAGCAGCCAAAGCGTCGGTTCCGACGTCGTTACATCCGGCGAAATCGCCCCTCACCGCGCCTCGGACCTAGCGTAGACCCTGCCCTGCACTGCCCCTTCGACACGGAACTGCAGGGGCAGTGCAGGACTACGTACAGGTGAACCCTAATACTCCTGCCGTCGGTTGAATGCTCCCCAGACGCTCGAAGGCAAAGAAGAAGAAAGTCCTGGCGCGCGGCCCACAGAATCACGGCCATGGTCAACACCGTCGCGCGGGAGATCGAGAAGTAACACCTATCCGCACCACTCGGCGATTGGATTGGCGGCCCCCCGCTAGCGCGCGCATCGAGGATCTGGCGTAAGTAGAGCTGGCGTGCCATGGGCCAGCAACGAGTTCGGCTTGCTGCCGCTCTGAGAAGCCCGCATAGTTCTGAGCAAGTGCTGCTAGGCACTGTGGCCAGCGAAAGCGGGGGAGGGCCGAGAGATTCCGGGATGGAAGTTACTCTTCTTGAGGGATCTTCATTCTGCATTTCTGCGGCGGAACGGCGAAATGACGGCGGGCCGGCCGCAGGGAGCCTTCTTCAACGACACCCGCTTCATCGCGGAATGGAACCTGACCATCAACGGCCGGCCTATCGAAGCACTTTCCGTTGCGACACCAGAGCCTTACCGGGCCAAGTTTGTCGGGAGGGCCGCCAGCAACGGAGGGACGGACAGTCCGTTGCTGATCGAACGCGAACGAATCCTCGGGGCCGGTCTGACCGAAACTATAACCGTCCGCAACTACTCCCGGGTCATCGTTTTCGTTGCGCCTCGCTGCGTGTGATAGTTAGCCATGCTAATTAGCTCCGCTAACCATTATGGCGCGGATAATCGACTCTCATCCTCGGAGCAGTCCGAGGGGGCTGCGAGTCGGCTCCTCGGAGTCGGTGCAGCAACGCCGACCAAGCCCCAGTCCAGGCAGTGCCGGTTTCGTTTTCCTCGCCCATACGACCCTTGCGACCTTCTTCATACTATCTTAGACTTAAGATAGTTTAATCCAAGGGACATCTGGTTGATGCGAAACATCGCTTTCCGGGTCTTGGGCACGAAGGAGACAACATGACTCTCGTTACCGAACACCCCCGCACCATCGATCCCCAGCAGGTCCGGGAGGTCATGTCCAAAGTGCCGACGGGCGTGACCGTCATTGCGGGTGGGCCCGGACTTACCGGTGAACGAGCCGCCATGATCGTTGGATCATTCGTTTTCATTTCCGTCGAACCCTGTTTGGTTGGTTTCTTCGTTGGCCACGGCTCCTCAAGTTGGCCAAAGCTCAAGGAGGCCACAGTGCTTGGCATCAGCACCCTGTCCGCAAGCCAGACGCAGTTCTGCCGCAAGCTCGGAAAAAAGGAAGTGGACCGCTTCGCCGAGCATTTCTGGAACGAGGGCCCATGCGGTGCACCACTAGTCGCCGGTTCAGTCACGGCCATGGAATGCCAGATCGAAAACGTCACCTCCGTTGGTGACCATGACTTCGTTCTGGCCCGTGTCCTCGATCTCAGCGCCGGAAGCGCCGCCGACCCTCTTGTCTTCCAAAATCATAAGTTCTCCGGGCTCCTTCGCCACTGACTCGACAGGGCTTCGAGCGCCGCTTCCAGGATCCGCACAGCCTTGGGGCCCAAGCCGCGCATTGCGAGCAGTTGGCTGTGGCTGCATGCAGCTACTTGCGCCAAAGAGCCAATGCCGGCAGCGATCCAGGCGGAGTTCGCCGGGCGTCCGATCGGCGGAAGGTCACCGATCTGCGCAGGCGTATCGCGAGTGCTCATGCTGGCATCGTATCGAGATCACCCCGTGGCGCTGAGGCGCGGGGAACCGCAGCAGCACGCTCCCAGGCGCCCACCCGCCGTCGTAGTACACAGAAACACAGCCCAATGTTCGGACCCCGCGCGTACTCTGTTTAGATGCCTCGTTTTGCGCGTGATATTGAGTCCGTGCCCCGCCCCGTCCGCTCCCAGGAGCTGCTGGACGCAGTGAACCACCGGGTCGTCATTGCCGATGGGGCAATGGGCACCATGCTGCAGGGCAGGGAACTGTCGCTCGAGGACGACTTCCTGGGGCTGGAAGGCTGCAACGAGATCCTCAATGCCACGCGACCGGATGTCCTCGCGGACATCCATGACGCGTACTTCGCAACCGGCATCGACGCCGTCGAAACCAACACCTTCGGCGCGAACTGGTCCAACCTCTCCGACTACGGCATCGACGACCGTATTGAAGAGCTCGCGCGCAAAGGCGCGGAGATCGCCCGCGAGCGAGCGGAAGCGGCAGAAAAAACAGACGGACGGATGCGGTGGGTCCTCGGCTCGATGGGGCCGGGCACCAAACTCCCCAGCCTCGGGCACACCAGCTACGACTACCTCAAGCAGACCTTCGCCCTGCAGGCCGAGGGCCTCATCGACGGCGGAGCGGACGCCTTCCTCATCGAGACCAGCCAGGACCTCCTGCAGACCAAGGCCGCGGTCAACGGCTGCAAGCAGGCCATCGTGGCCCGCGGCGTCCGGCTCCCGATCTTCGTCGAGGTGACCGTCGAAACCACCGGAACCATGCTGATGGGCTCCGAGATCGGCGCCGCGCTCACCGCACTCGAGCCGCTCGGCGTCGACGCCATCGGCCTGAACTGTGCCACCGGCCCGGACGAGATGAGCGAGCACCTGCGCCACCTGTCCAAGCAGTCCACCGTGGCGATCGCCTGTATGCCCAACGCCGGTCTGCCGATCCTCACCGCCGACGGCGCGCACTATCCGCTGTCGCCCTCCGAACTCGCCACCGCGCACGAGCAGTTCATCCGGGAATTCGGCCTGGGCTTGGTGGGCGGATGCTGCGGTACGACGCCGGAGCACATGGCCGCCGTCGTCGAGCGTCTTGCGCCCTTCCGCGAGAGTGCCGCCGTCACCAGCGGCGGGAGGGGCGCCGACGGCGAACGCCTCCCCACCGAGCGTGAAGCGGGCATCGCTTCCCTCTACCACCACGTGAATTTCGACCAGGAGTCCGCGTACCTCGCAATTGGCGAACGCACCAACGCGAACGGTTCGAAGGCGTTCCGCCAGGCGATGCTCGAGGAGCGCTGGGACGACTGCGTCGACATCGCCCGCGAGCAGGTCCGTGATGGCGCGCACCTGCTCGACGTCTGCATCGACTACGTGGGGCGCGACGGCGTGGCCGACATCAAGGAGGTCGTCTCACGTTTCGCGTCGGCCTCCACGCTCCCGCTCGTCATCGACTCCACCGAACCGCAGGTGCTGCAGGCCGGGCTCGAACACATCGGCGGCCGCCCTGTGATCAACTCCGTCAACTATGAGGACGGCGACGGCCCCGACAGCCGCTTCGCGCGCATCATGCCGCTCGTGAAGGAACACGGCACCGCCGTCATCGCCCTGACCATCGACGAACACGGCCAGGCACGCACCACCGAGGGCAAGGTGGCCATCGCCTCGCGCCTCGTCGACGCCCTGGTGGGCGAATGGGGGATGCGCGTCGAAGACATCATCGTCGACTGCCTGACCTTCCCCATCGCCACCGGCCAGGAAGAGACCCGCCGGGATGCCATCGAAACGATCGAGGCCATCCGGCAGATCGCCGCGAAGTACCCCGGCATCCAAACCACGCTTGGCGTCTCGAACGTGTCCTTCGGCCTGAACCCGGCAGCACGCATCGCCCTGAACTCGGTGTTCCTGCGCGAGGCCGTGCAGGCCGGCCTGACCAGCGGCATCATCGACGCGGCCAAAATCGTGCCGCTCGCGTCCCTGCCGGAGGAGCAGCGCAAGGTGGCCTTGGATCTCGTCTGGGACCGCCGCGAATACGACGCCGACGGCAACCTGACGTACGACCCGCTCGCCAGCATGCTGGACCTGTTCGCCGGCGTCGACACCGCAGCGCTGAAGGACCAGCGCGCCGCGGAACTTGCGGCGCTGCCCACCGGCGCGCGCCTGGAGCGGCGCATCATCGACGGTGAAGGCAAGGGCCTTGAAGAGGACCTCGACCTGGCGCGCGCCGAGGGCATGACCCCGCTCGGCATCATCAACGACTACCTGCTCGAGGGCATGAAGGTGGTGGGCGAGCGCTTCGGCGCCGGCGAGATGCAGCTGCCGTTCGTGCTGCAGTCCGCCGAGGTGATGAAGTCCGCGGTCGCCCTGCTCGAGCCGCACATGGAGAAGTCGGATGCGTCGGGCAAGGGCACCATGGTGATCGCCACCGTGCGCGGCGATGTGCACGACATCGGCAAGAACCTGGTGGACATTATTCTCACCAACAACGGCTACAAGGTGATCAACCTCGGCATCAAGCAGCCGATCGCGGACATCATCGCGGCGGCCGAGGAACACAACGCCGACGTGATCGGCATGTCCGGCCTGCTCGTGAAGTCCACCGTGGTGATGAAGGAGAACCTGGCGGAACTGCAGTCCCGCGGGCTCGCCAAGCGGTGGCCGATCATCCTCGGCGGCGCGGCGCTGACCCGCGCCTACGTGGAGCAGGACCTGGCGGGGCAGTTTGAGGGCGAGGTCCGCTACGCGAAGGACGCCTTCGAAGGCCTCGACCTCATGGAGCCCCTGGTGCAGGTCGCCCGCGGCGCTGACCCCGCCGAGGTCGGCCTTCCCGCGCTGAAGAAGCGGAAACACCAGAGGGGCGCCAAGCTCACCCTGACCGAGCCGGAGGCAATGCCCGGCCGGTCCGACGTCGCCGCCGACAATCTCGTGCCTTCGCCGCCGTTCTGGGGCACGCGCATCGTACGCGGCGTCGCACTCCACGACTTCGCGGCCTTCCTCGACGAACGCGCCACGTTCATGGGGCAGTGGGGGCTCAAGCCCGGCCGCGGCGAGGACGGCGCCTCGTATGAGGAACTCGTGGAACGCGAGGGCCGGCCGCGCCTGCGCTACTGGATGGACCGCATCCTGGGCGAGGGCATGCTCGACGCGTCCGTCGCGTACGGCTACTTCCCGGTGGTCTCCGAAGGGGAACAGGTGGTGGTGCTGCACCACGGAGAGGACCGCGACGGCGTCCTCGGCACCGCGGGCCTGCTCGCCCCCGACGGCGGATCAGGCGGTCCGATCGGCACCGAGCGGCTGCGCTTCGACTTCCCGCGCCAGCGCCGTGACCGGCACCTGTGCCTCGCCGACTTCGTGCGCTCGCGCGAATCGGGGCAGATCGACGTCCTGCCCGTGCAGCTGGTCACCGCCGGCGGCAATGTCGATGAGGTGACTGCCGAGCTGTTCGCCGGCAACCACTACCGCGACTACTACGAGCTCAACGGCCTGGTCATGCAGCTCACCGAGGCGCTCGCGGAGTTCTGGCATGCACGCATCCGCTCGGAGCTCGGTTTCGCAGCCGAGGAGCCGAAGGACAAGGCCGGCCTGTTCAAGCTCGACTACCGCGGTGCGCGGTTCTCGCTCGGATACCCCGCATGCCCGGACATGGAGGACCGCCGCAAGGTGGTGGAACTGCTGCATCCCGAGCGGATGGGCGTGGTCCTGAGTGACGAGCTGATGCTGCACCCCGAACAGTCCACCGATGCGTTCGTGTTCCACCACCCGGAGGCGAAGTACTTCAAGGTGTGAGTTGGTCGGCCGGCGTGGAATGAGCCTGGGCGGAGTGCGCCTGCCCGGCGTGCCTGTCCAGGCTGGAGACCGGCTTCACCCGCCGGAGTGCGGCGAGAATGGCCCGCCCCACCACAGCGATTCCGACGACGGTGGTGATGCCACGCAGGGTGTCCCAGCCCGCCGTCGACGTCACGAGCGAGTAGAGCAGGAAGCTGCTGAGGTTGGTGCCCAGCGGCGCGCCGGGCACGTAGGAGATACCCGTGCCGGCGCCCACCGCAAAGGGCCAGAACCACAGGTTGGTCAGCAGGCCGAACACGTACGACGCCACGATGCCGTAGCCGCCCAGCATCCACAATTCGGCCTTGCCCCGCACACGCCGGGGGAGCAGGCCAGCCCCCGCGCCCACCCACGCACAGGCGAAGATCTGGAACGGGGTCCACGGCCCGATGCCGCCCCACAAGGCGCTTGAGAGGGCGATGGTGGCGGCGCCGAGGAGCATGCCGAAACGGGCGCCGAAGGCCCGGCCCGCCAAGATCAGCAGGATAAAGACCGCCTCCACGCCTCCGACGCCGGTGCTCGCCACCCGGATCGCCGAACCGACGGCGGCCAGGACGCCGAGCAGCGCCACCGTGTGTGCGGAGCGGACCGAGCCATCGAGGGACACGACGATGGCGACGGCGGCGAGCGGAGCAATGGCCAGCGCCGCGTAGGGGAGGGCCGCGGCGGCATCCTCGGGGAAGGCCGCGGCGAGCAGCGGCCAGCAGAAGGCGCCGAGGGCCAGGATGTTTGCGGCTGCGAGAACGGCAAGCTCGACGCCCCGCGGCATCCGCATACGGCGCTTTCTTTCCGCGCCTCGGATGCCTGTTGGTTCGGTGACCCTGGGCTTTACGCCGGCACCCGCCTGCCGGGGAAGCGGAGGCGGTTCCGGCGCGTTGGCCGGTGCAGAGCAGGGCGCGACGCCGTCACGCATCGGGAGGATCCGGGCGCCGAGGCTGTGGGCAAAGTCGAGGTCGTGCGTGGCGATCAGGACGGCCGCGCCTGAGTCCGCTGCGGCCCGCAGCGCGGCCGAGACTGCTGTGCGCGCCGCAGGATCGAGTCCGCGCGTCGGCTCATCGATCAGGAGTACCTCGGGATTGTCCATGGTCTGCAGCGCGACGGCAAGGATCCTGCGCTCCCCTGCAGAGAGGTCCCGGGGATGCTCGTCTCCAATGGGAATCCGGACGTCTCCCCGCAACCGGGCCAGGTGTGACTCCGCAGGCCTTGCGGAAAGCCGGTCACTGCCCGGGCGGCGCCGGACTGACTGACGCCCGCCGCGCGCCTGGCGCTCAGCGCGCGCCTGGCGCCGATCGGCCGCGCGGAGTTCTGCCGCGACGGTATCCCTGGTGAAGAGGTCGTCCGAGGCGTCCGGGACGAGGGCGACGCGGCCGCCGTCGACCGTCCTTTCACCAACCGTTCCTTCGCCCAGGGCGAGCGCCACGAGGAGCGACGACTTCCCGGCCCCGTTCGGCCCCACCAGGGCCACCACTTCACCGCGGTGCAGGGTCAACGATGCGTCATGCACCAGCGGCGTGCCCTTGCGGTGCACCGCAAGATTTGTCGCCGTCAGGACAGGCACTTGCTCCGCTGGCGGTGCCGGCGTTGGATGCGCAACCGTCGGGGAAGCGGACGGCGCGGCGCCCGGCACCAGGGCGCCGTCGTCGATGGTCCACCACGAGTCGGCAACCGGCACGAGCGGCACCGCCCGATGCTCCGCCACGATGACACAGACACCGGCATCGCGGGCGAGGGCGTTGAGCACGGCGATGACGCGTGCGCGTGCTGCGGTGTCAAGGTCCGCCAGGGGCTCATCAACCAGGAGCACGGCCGGATGCTCCACCACCGCGGCGGCGATGGCTACGAGCGTTGCCTCACCCGCCGAGAGTGTGCTGATATTCCGGTCCAGCAGCGCCGACACACCGATCCGCTCCGCGACCTCCAGCACCCGGGCTTTGGCGGTGGCGGATGCCATGCCGTGCAGCTCAAGCGCGAGGGAGATTTCGTCCCGGACCCGGGTAGACGCGAAGGCGGCGCGGGGATTCTGCAGAACGACGCCGATAAGGCGGGCGGTATCGCGCGGCGGCGTGGTGCCACGGTCTGTACCGGCGACGCGCACGGTGCCGGAAATTTCTCCGCCGTCAACGTGTGAGAGGAGGCCCGCGATGCCTCGCAGGATAGTGGACTTGCCGGAGCCCGTCGGCCCGGTAACGACCGTGATGGACCCGCTCGAGGGCGCGAACGCTGCGACGCGCACCCGGGCGTCACCAATGCGGAACTGCGCGTCCCGGACGAGGACCGGAGCTTCGCCGTGTTGGCCGGGCTGGTGTGCTGCCCGGCTTCCGAAGCCGCGCAGCTCCAGGGCCGCGGCAACCCGGCTCGCGTGCTCCAGGGTGCGCTCGAGCACGGGCACCAGGGCGCGGGCTCCGAAGCGTTCGCCCCGCAACCGGAAAGCCAGGCGTACGGAGGTCACGGCGTCGGCGAGCGCCGGGAGCGCCGCCCAAGCCACCACAAGCGTCCGGGCCAGGCCCTGCAGGGGGCCGCCACGGGCCAGGTGCACGAAGCCGCGCGCCACGTCCACAAACGCGTTGAGCAGGCCGAAACCGAGGAATATCCCGGCAATCGGCAGGGCGGACAGGACCGCCTCCCACAGGCCTTGTGTTGTTACCGGACCGAGGAGGACCACATGGGCATACGGGGCAGGCAACGGGACCGGCGGGAAGTTGAACAGAACCGTGTCACCAATGCCCGCCCCGTTGAAAAGGATGCGGTAGATGACCCGCGCCGCTATGAAGACGACGGCGAGAACCGCCGCTGCGCGTAGCGGCGCGGGCCGAAAGGTCATGCCGCGGGTGCGGCCGGTGCGCCGTCGACCGTGTAAAGCAGTTCCAGGCTCTGTCCCGGGCTCACCTTCAGGGTGGACAGGCCCTCCTGCGCGTATGCCCACTCACCGGAGGCCGGCTTCACCCAGAGCGCCCAGTAGGCAAAGGCGGCGGGCATCTTGCTGCATTTTTCCTGGTACGTGCCGCCCTTGTGGGCGATGTCGAGGTCAGCGGCAGGCACACCGTTCACACGGCACACCAGTTCCTTGGGATATTCGGCCGTGCCCTCGGTTTTCACCTTTGCCTCGTCGAGCACCTTGGACGCGGGCGTCGGCGCGTCCACGGGCACGCAAACGGACGTGTCGGCGGCAGCCTGTTTCAGGGCGCCCGAATCGACGATGACCTTCACGCCGGCGCAGGGTTCGGAGGCGGCGCTGGATGAAGTCGTTGCCGTAGGCGCCGGGGCAGAGGTGGTTGGCTGGGTGGCGGCCGGCGTGGAACAGGCGGCGAGGGTAAACAGGAGACCTGCGGCGGCGAGGGAGCTCGCGGCGGCGGTGCGGATCGTAGTCAAAGTCACGCTTCAAGGGTAGGGCGTGGCTTGTCCGGATCCGGATGCCGTCGCGTTGTGTGACGATATTCAGCCATCTGCGTCCGTAGAGGGCCCGCCTATTCCACTCGGCGGTCTGCGGCCGCGGGGCAAGGTTTGGTACTACACGCGGGACGACCTGCCACGGATGAAGTGGAAGACCAGGACGACCACTGCAATAACCAAAAGCAGGTGAATCAACCCGCCGCCGATGTTGCCGAGCAGGCCGAGTAGCCAGAGAACGGCGATGATGACGGCTATCCAAAGCAACATGTGAGTCTCCTTCGTAAGGATCAGATAGCAGAAAATAGCCCCATCTGGCCTAATTGTCCAGAGAACTTTGGACAATTGGGAGACGCCGTTGGGTGAAGCCAGTCAGGTTGCCGACCGCGTGTCGAACGCCGCCGCCGATTCCCGCAGAAGGCGCGCGACTGTGTCCACGGGCATGCTGGCTGCCCGCCGCCGGTCGAACCGTCGCAGGACGATGCGCCGCGTGCCCAGTCCGGGGACGTCCAGAACATCCACCCCATCGTGGCTGACGCCGCTCAACGCCAAGGTGGGGATGATGGCGACACCCTCGCCCGCCGCGACGAGTGCCAGTGCGGTCAGCGTCTCCTGGTACTGATGCACAGTCTCTATGCGGGCACCGGTTGACTGACGGAGCCGGCCGAGGACCGCAGCATTGGCGGCTGAGGATTCGACGCCGATCCACGGAAGTGGCAGATGGCCAAGGTCGATGTTCTCCGTGGAGAGCAGGGCACCCGCGGGAACCACCAGTTTCCAGGGCTCGTCCAGCAGGGGCTCCTCGATCATTCCGGCGGAAAGTGAATGTTGGACAGCCGTGGAATCGAGTTCGACAACAACGGCGTCGAGCGCGCGCTGCCGGAGCATCCGAACCAAGGCAGGGAAGTCGTCTTCAACTATCCGGATCTGCAGTTGCGGGTACCGGATGCGCCACTCGGGCAGACGCGGGATCACCACCGTGCGGACAAAGCTGGTGAATCCGCCCACCCGCACCACCCCTGCGACCGTGGCCCCGCCCTCTATCCGGGCGCGGGCGACGCTGAGTGCGCGTTCGATCTCCTCGCCGGCTTCCGCAACGGCCAGGCCGGCGGGTGTCAAAACCGAGCCTTTGGGTGTGCGCACCACCAGAGCATGCCCCGTTTCGTCCTCCAGTTTGTTGAGCTGCTGGGACACGGCCGACGGCGTAATCCCCAGTTCGTCGGCCGCGGCGAGCACCCCGCCTGTGCGGGCAACGGCAAGGAGAACTCGCAGGCGGCGCGGATCGATATCCATGTTAAGTAGTTCTAAACCACATCTTCAGAGGAATGCAATTGCACTACAGGAGTGTCGTCCTCATAATTGCAGTTGAAAGCCAAACCCAGCTGAGCAGACGCTGGTCCCGCGATGACTGATCCCTTCGACAATGGCCTCTTCCAAAACACATACCTATAGCCCGCCATCTCCACTCCGCCCGGCGATTGGGAGCCGGGCTCACCCCTGAAAGGACATCATGGAACTGCTGTTTGAAATTTCCGGCTGGGCAGGCGCGGCTGCGATCCTCACTGCATACCTGGCTGTCTCCATGGGGTGGCTGAAGGCCGGCAAGGGCTTCCAGACCGCGAACCTCCTCGGTTCGTGTGCCTTCATTATCAATGGCGCCTTCCACGAAGCATGGCCGTCCGTGGTCACGAATATCGCGTGGTTCCTGATTTCCGCTGTCGCACTCGTTCGCATGCGGTCCACACAGGATTCGCCGGCGCCCGCCGCTGAGGCCCCGCCGGTGCAGTTTCCTGGTGTCCCCGAAACCGGCCAAATGGCCATCGTTGAAGCGCCTCGGGCCGCTCGCTTCACTTAAGACGACGACGGCGGGACGTCCCGCCGTCGCCCGCTCACCGTCCGTTAGCAAATCCTCATTGTGATGGCTGCCCAAGAGGGCCACCATGATCCTATGGATGCGGAAACACCTAAAGCGGTGGAACTGAGCCTTCCCCAGGCCTTCCTCCTTCTGGCAACGAACGACAAAGACGGAAAGCCTGAAGTGCCGGTGTTCGCACTCAGGACCACTCTGGCAGGGGCGATACTGGCCGAGCTGGCGATGCTCGGTGCGATCGAGCTGCAGGGGAAACACGTCAGGGCGACCGGGACCGTCCCGCAAACGGACTTCCAGCACGAACTGGAGCTCATCCGTGGCAAGTCGCGGCCCCACACTCCCAAGGCGTGGGTCGCGATTTTGGAGGGCCGTGCCGAAGTGCGGCGCGTCTACGAGGCGATGGTGTCACAGGGCATCGTGGAACATGTGGGCGAAAAGCACCTGGGCCGGTTCCGGGCCGTGCGGTACCCGAAGAAGGATCACGCTTCGGAGGAAGCGCTCCTGAAAAGGATCCAGGCCGCACTCGACAGTGCGCTCTCCAATCCCGAGGCGGCTGCGTCCAAGGCAGCCGAGGCGACCGGATCGGGGGCTGAGGCAGGGGCGGCTGAAGCAGGCGTGTCTGATGCGACGTGGGCTGATGTCGGGGCGTTTGATGCCGGGACCGCTGATGCTGCGCCACCCGACGTCGCGACGCCCGAGGCCACGACGCCTGCTCCCGAGACGCCAGCTCCCGAGACGCCAGCTCCCGCCATGCCTGCCGCTCAGACGCCTGATGCCAGGACCACAGCGTTGATCGCCCTGCTTCAGGCGGCCGGGCTGTTCGGCAAGCTCTTCCCGGAAGCTGACCGGAGCCGGGCCAGTGAGTTGTCGAGGGGCTATTGGCCGTCCCGCGCGGTGGAGGACGAACTTCGTCTCATCAGACTGGCGGAGGAAGAAGCCGCAACCTTGTGATCCTGCTTGGAATCGCTAGGCGCGGGAATTGCCGGTCTGCTGAGACTCCGGCGGCCCTGAGTCCTCCGGAGCGCCCGGCTGCTCGGTCCGGAACTTGATCATTTTGTGCGTGCCGTCGCAGTAGGGCTTGATCGCGGAGGCCCCGCACCGGCACAGGGCTACGGTCTGCCGTTGCCGCGGCACCGTTTCTCCTGACGGCGTGACGATGTCGAAGTCGCCACGGACCAGGATGGGTCCGTCGGGACAGAGGACGATCGAGCCGTTGCCGGATGGCTCCTGCTGGTCCTGATTCATGGGTGCTCCGTCACCGGCCGGCCGGGACAGCGGTCCGCAGGGAGGACCTGCCATTGGCCCAGGCGTCCATGATCAGGGAGGAAAGCCGCGCGTCGACCGCTAGGGCGGCCGTGGCACCGAAGAGAACGTCCCCGAGGAGTCCCGGTTCCGCCTCCACCAGGCCACCGGCGAGATCCCGTCCCGCGATTTGCTCGTGGACCGCGTCCGCTTCCACATGCTCGTCGAAGTATCCGGTCACCTTTGCGCCGAATCCGTGGCGCCGGAACCCCTGGCCGTACAGCTGGTTGGGCCGGGAGGACGTCATTTCGTAGATGGCCAGGTGTCCGGCGATGGCTCCGCGGAGCCTGCGGTTCAGGCCGAACAGGGACATCATGTTCACTGAGGCCAGGGAGAGCGCGGGGACGGTATCTACGTAGGCGCCAAAGTCGTCCTCGAGGCCCAGGCCGCGCATGGTCCGTGCAAAGAGGGCACTGTGCATCCGGTCCGGGCGGCCGCCGCCGTACTCGTCAGCCTGGATCTCCACGAGCGCTGCCTTGGCCCGTCCGGTCAGGCGGGGAATCGCCCAGGTGTGCGGGTCGGCTTCCTTGAGCTGATACATGGACTTGTGGATCAGGAACTCGTGGAGCTGTTCAAGGGTCGCCTTCCTGGCGACGTGGCGGGACATGCTTGGGCCGCTGTCCCGGGCGGCGAGGTCGAACAGGATGTCCGCCACGTCATCGCTGCTCAAGGTTTCCGCGCGAGGCAGGCTTGCCAGCGTGGCGCACTCGTGGGCCGCCGAGCGCAGGGATTGTTCGAACGGCGCCTCCAGCAAGTGGCGGACCCGGATCAGGTCCGGGTTCCATTCCCAGCGGTCATCAACACCGTCCAGGCCCCCGTAGTGAAGCTCGTAGAGGCAGAACAGGGCGAGCTGGAGGTCCTCGTCCTCAATGATGTCGCCGACGAGGCGCAGCTGCGCTGTGACCAGCTCGTGCAAGTGCTCCTGTGCAGCCGGGTCGGCCCCGGGCTGGCCGGAAAGGAGGCTGAGCAGCCCGGCGCTGACGGAGCCGCGCGGTTCAGGGGTCTTCATATTTCTCCTAGGCGGTGACCGGGGCAGGCATCGTGTGCCGGTGAATATAGTAAGCATGATTAGCATTTAAGTGCTAAGTAGCCGCACCTCGGGCCAGGACTGCAGCGACGAAGCCCACGGTGGTGGACAGCACCCGGGCGCCGCCGCATTGCGCACAATCGAAGGCCACGGCGAGGATTTCCCGTCGGCGGTCCATGACGGCGATGGAGTCCACGGCGAGGTGCAGGTCGGTATCGCACGTCGCACACCAGGGCAGCTTTCCCCTGGGCTGGTGAGCCTCCCGGGGGAGGTAGCTGCTGGCGAAGGTGCTCACTGATCAGACTAGGCCCGGGTAGCTGGCCATGATGTAGTCGGCGGCGGCCGGTCCCTTCATGCGGAGCCCGTTGTGTCCGGGATCGACGTGCTTCTTCTTCATGGCTGCCCAGAAGGCGGCTTCCGGCCGGGGCGCCCGCTGCTGCAGGAAGCACCAGCTGGTATAGAGGCCGTAGAAGCAGTCCCGCCCGAGTGTCGAATCGATTCCGTCGTCGGCGGTGGCTTCGTTGAGAAATTGGTCATACTGCGAAGTTGCCATGAGTGGCTCTTTTCCGCGGGGTGCGTTCTGTGCCGCCGTGAGGCTACAGCGGCCGAGGCTTCAACGCCTGCACTGGGGGTTGAAGCGGTCCCGGACTGCCGCAAGTCCGCGGGTCCGGATGGAGCATCGTGAAGGCAGTCCCGGCACAGCTGCCGCGGCGGGCGGCTGGGGACCTCCAAGGTCCGCAGCTTCGTGCCCGCTGCTAAAACCGGTGATATCTACAACGTAGACGTTACCCGTAGACTAGTCGGTAAGCAAGCATGCTTACTTTGACGAGCGGCAAGCCTGCTCGCCCCTAGGGAGGGAACCTCATGGTGCCCGTAGAGAACCCGGTGGCCCCCGCGGCGCCCGGCAAGAAGAAGCGCCTCAGCCGGGACGTGGTGCTCTCTGCCGCGTTGGAGCTGGTGGATGCAGAAGGGCTCGACGCACTGACCATGCGCCGGCTGGGCCAGGAACTCGGCCGGGACCCGATGAGCCTGTACCGCTATGCCGCCAACCGCGCCGCACTGCTGGACGGAGTCACGGAACTGGTCCTGAACGAGCTGGCGATCATTCCCGAGGACCCGGACTGGCAGGCACAGCTGCGGCGGATTGCCCACGACTTGCGACTGCTTGCGCTGCGGCACCCGAACGTCGTACCGCTGCTGGTGACCCGGCCGCTGTCCACGCCCCTGGGCCTGCGGCCGTTGGGGACCCTGCGTCCGCTGGAGCAAATCCTGTCCCTGCTGATCGATGCCGGGTTCAAGCCCCGCGACGCGCTGCATGTATACAGGGCCTACTACGGGTTCCTGTACGGTCACATCCTCAACGAACTGCAGGAATTCATCGTCGATCCCGAAGAAAACGAGGCCTTGCTCCGTCTTGGCCTGCACCGCCTGCCGGCGAGGGAGTTTCCGCGCCTCCGAGCCCTGGCTCCCGTTCTCGTCGACTACGACGGAGCGGCCGAACTGGACCACGGCCTGAGCATCCTGCTCTCCGGCCTGGCGGCGGGCCTCCCGTCCGCGGGCCACCCAACCACCGCGCAAGCGGCCTCGCTTTTATTCGAAAGGCACAAACAATGATTCTGCTCTTTGGCCTCAAGACCGTCCTGCGCCCGTTGCCGGGCCGGTCGGCCACATGCCAGTCCTGCGGGCTGTTCTTCCATCACCACCTCGAAGAGCGAGCCACCAAGTTCACGCTGTTCTTCATTCCCGTCTTCACCACCTCCCGGTCCTACCGCATCACCTGCTCGAACTGCGGGCAGATGTCAACCATCAGCTCCCGTCAGAAAAACGCGCTGGCCCGGTGAAACCGTGAACCACTCATCAGCGGGCTGTTCGGCGGGCGGGTCAACCAGAGGGCACACTGGGTGTCATGGCTGATTCTGAAGCGGTAACAACTCAAGGCTCGACGGTTGAGGATTGGACGCGGGCCCTGGCCGAGTCCATCGGTTCGCCAGGCGGAGGGGCCGGGGCGGGGCTGATGCTCGCCGTCGCCGCGTCATTGACCTCAATGGTGGCCGGGTACACGGAACCTGAGGAGCACCAGCGCGCGGAGCTCGCCGGTGTTCACGCGCGGGCGCGTGCACTCCGGGAAGCGGCCCTTCGGCTCGCCGATGAGGACGCGTCAGCATCCAAAGCGTTCGGGGCCGCGTTCCGGCTGGAACCCGGGCCGGAACGCGAGGACGCGATACACCGGGCATCCGTCGACGCTGCCAAGGCGTCCGCGCTGCTGGGCGAGCGGGCCATCGATGCCATTGGAGACTTGGGGTGGCTCGGTTCCAACGGCAACCCGGCGCTCATAGCCGATGTCGTCGTCGCGTTCGGTGCCCTCAGGGCAGCGGTGACAGGGGCGCGCACCAACGTGAGCTTCGATCTCGCGGCGCTCACCTCCGCGGGCACCACCCTCGAACGCGTCCGGGAAGAGCACCCGGACTTGTGGGCGACCGTCGAGCGCCTCAACGCCGCTCTTGACCGGATCGACGAACTGACGGCGGAGATAGACCACCGCGCCGCGCCAACCGACGTCGACTAACGCGGGGGAGTGTCCGCTGCTCAGAATTCGAGGATCCGGCGTGGGGTGACAACCCCGTCCACGGGCCGGTCGTGGCTTTCAGCCGGGACCGACTCGCGCAGCTCGTCGTCGTAGACAACCGCGAACACCGGAGGCTGTTCCTGCAGCGACGCCAGGGCCCGGTCAAAGTATCCGCGCCCCCACCCCATCCTCATCCCCGAACGGTCGATAGCGGCCGCAGGGATCAGCAGCAGGTCAACAGTCTGGAACACGCTGGGATCCACAACGTCCCCCACCATCTCAGAGATGCCGAACAGGCCGAGCTGTTCGGTCCCGCCGCGGGCATGCACCCAGTCCAGAAGCCCGTCCGGCCTGCTCAGCGGAACGAGGACGTCGACGCCGTTGGCGGCGGCCCAGCTCAGGAACGGCCGCGTGTTCGGTTCGTCCGCACCCGACAGGTAGCAGGCCACCAAGGCGGGCGCACGGTGACGCACCAGGGCGGTCAGATTCGCCGTCAGGCCTGCGGTCGCCGTCTCCCGCTCGCTCGCCGGTCGAGTCCGACGGCGGCGGCGAACCTCCGCGCGCAACGTACCTTTCGCATCCCTCACCAAAGCGTCCGAATCCATTCCACGACACTAGCTTTAGTTCCGGCGGCGTGCACCGTCGTCAGGATCCGCTGGCCGCAATCTCTCTCACGCCTCATCCAGCAGGCCTGCAATGACATCAAGGGCGGTGGTGAGCTGCAGGTCGGTCGGAGCGCCGTAACCGATCACCAGTCCATTCGCCGGCGGGCGGTCTGCATAGTAACCAGCAAGGGGAACGACGCGGACACCCTGCTGGAGGGCCTCGGCCGAGAGTGCGGCGGCGTCCTTTCCCTGAAAGCGGATGACTGCATGAAGGCCGCCGTCGAGAGCCCCAAGTTCGACGTCTTCCCGGTTCCCGAGCCGCTCAATAAGCAGGGCTCTGCGGTGTGCGTACTCGCGGCGGGCCCGCGTAATGTGCCGCGACAGCCCGCCGCCCTGGATGTAGTGGGCAAGCGCGGACTGGAGTACGCCGGGGACCGGGGTGTCCAGGGATTCGCGCATGGCTTTCAGCCTGCGCCCTGATTCGCCCCGGACCACCAGGTAGCCGCACCGCAGCCACGGGCTGAGGGTCTTGGAGAAACTCCCCAGCAGGGCAACGTCCGCTTTCGACGGAAGCGAGGCGACGGCCGGCAGGGGCATCCTGCGGTGACGAAATTCGCTGTCATAGTCGTCTTCGAGGACGAGCACATTGTGATCCGCCGCCCACTTCAGGAGCCCCAGCCGTTCCTGGACAGGCATTCGGCCGCCAAGGGGATACTGGTGGCTGGGCGTGATCAACACGGCGTCCGGCAGCCGCGAAAGCGATGCCAGCTGCGCCGCCCGCAATCCGTCGCCGTCGACCGGCACGGTTTCCACCGCCGCTCCGGCAGCGGACATGACTCGTCTTGCGGTTGGATACCCGGGGTCTTCAACCACAATCCGCGGCCGGTCACCCCCGCCCCGAAGCGTTGCCACAGCGAGGTGTAATGCGTCGCTGGTCCCGGCCGTGACGATGACGTTCTCCGCGTCGACCGCAAGGCCCCTGGACACGGCCAGGTGCCCTGCCAAGGCTTCCCGCAAGGCAGCTGTTCCCAGCGGCGGCGGCAAGTGTGTGGTGCCCGGTTCGGATACCGCCCTGCGCCATGCGTGCCGCCACTCCCGGTCCTTGAAGGGCGTGCCGGAAGGCCGTCCGGGCGTGAGATCAATAACGGGCGTGGCGTCCTGGCCGCCGGATGCAGGACGTTCCTCGGGCGCAGGGCTTTGAACGTCGGGGCGGATCACCACCCGCGTGCCACTGGCCCCTTGGCTTTCGAGGAAGCCTTCCCCAGCCAACTGCTCAAAGGCGCGGACCACCACGCCCCGCGAAATCCCGAGTTCGGAAGCCAACCTGCGCGTCGCCGGAAGGGTGTGGTCTGGCCGAAGAACGCCGTTAAGGATGGCGCTGCGCAGTTGGCCTGCCAGCTGCGCAGCAAGGGGAGACGGACTGTCCCGGTCAAGCACGAGGGGAATCTCAGCTTCTCCCACTTGGACCTCCTGAATTGATTCTTCTTGGATCTACTGTAGGACCAAAGGCCTTGGCACGATGAACCGGTAAGCAAAATGCAGAGGCCGCCCACCCGCTTGGTTGGGCGCGCCCCCGGACGAAAGAAGGATGCCGTGTTCAGCGGGCTTTGCGCGTTCCCCCTCACGCCCATTCGTGAGAACCACATCGATTTGAAGGCTGTTGCCCTGCTGGTATCGCGTGCAGCGCGGGCAGGCGTGGACTCCCTTGGAGTGCTCGGCTCCACGGGGAACTATGCCTATTTGTCGCGGGAGGAGCGGCGCAGCGTCCTCGAGGCATCTGTTGACGCCGCCGACGGTGTTCCCGTTCTCGCCGGTGTGGGCGCCGTGCGCACACGGGACGTGCTTGCGCACGTGGACGACGCGCAGACAGCGGGGGCATCGGCCCTGCTTCTGGCTCCGGTCTCCTACCAACGATTGACGGAAAACGAGGTCTTCGGCTTGTACGCGGCCGTCGCAGAGGCATCTTCCGTGCCCATCGTTGTCTACGACAACCCTGCCACCACCGGATTTACCTTCACCGACGAACTGCTTGCACGCATTGCCGAGATTCCGGCGACCGCGTCGATCAAGATCCCGCCTCCGCAGCCGGGCCAGGCTTCTGAAAGGCTCCGGGAACTGCGTTCGGTGCTGCCGGAAGGAACGTCCGTGGGCGTCAGCGGCGACTGGGCCGCTGCCGAATCGCTGCTTGCCGGCTGTGATGTTTGGTACTCGGTGATTGCGGGTGTGCTTCCCGAGGCGGCAAAGATAATTTTGGGCCATGCCTTGGCGGGCCATGGGGCTCCGGCGCGGGAAGCCTCGGCGAGCCTCGAACCGGTGTGGTCGCTCTTCCGCGCCTACGGCAGCCTGCGTGTCACCACGGCGATCGCTGAGGACCTAGGGCTGATCTCGTCGCCAAGCCTGCCGTTGCCCCTTCAGGGCCTGGACAGGGAGGGCCGCCTGAAAGTGACCGACGCGATTCGCCGCTGCGGATTGGAGGCATGAACTCCACATGCGCTCTCCACGGATCGACTCTCCCGAAACCGCCCCGGCGGGCGCAGCGGAAGTCCCGCAGGTACGCGGCGGGCTGGCCCGTTACGTCGTCGCAGCCACCCTGGCTAGGAGCGCGGACGGGGGTGCGGTTGTTGCCATCGTCCTGCTGGTGACCACCAGCGGTTCGCCCGGTTGGGTGGCCGGTCTTTTGGGCGCCTGCATCACTGCTCCCCACCTGTTCGGCCCCTTTGTTGCCCGATGCCTTGATACTGCCCGGGACGGCCGAACCGTGATTTCACTGGCCTGCATGGCTCATGGTGTGACCCTCGCCGCGGCGGTGCTCGTCTATCCGGTGGCCTGGCCTGCCGTCACGGGGATACTGCTGGTGGCCTCCGGGCTGGTGGGCCCGCTGCTGACCGGCGGAATCAGCAGCAGGCTGCCGGCGATCGCGGGCCCGGAGAGATCCAGCCAGCGCCGGGCACAGGGATGGGACGTGGCCACCTACGGCATTGGCGGCACGATCGGACCCTCTGTCGTTGCTTTGGCCTCGGCCTGGGCGGGTCCGGCGGTGGCGGCCCTGCTCCTGGCCGGAGCCACTTTTGCCGCCGCGGCCGTCATCGGGCTCCTCCCATATTCCCCGCCGGCCGCTGTCGCGTCGGACGTTCCGCGCCCCGCGCAGACACTGGGAGTGATGTTCTCGACCGGTCCCTTGCGCCGGACGCTCTACATGACGGTCATCGTCGCCTTGTCCGTGGCGGTGCTGCCCGTCACCGCCGTTGCCTCCACGGGCGATCTTGGCGTTGCACCGGCCGCGGCCGCGGCCATCACGGCTGCCTATGGGCTGGGCGGCCTGGCCGGTTCGGCAGGGGTGATGATCCGGCCGCTGCGAGCGGACGGCGACCGCCTCATGACGTGGCTTGCCGCCGGGGTAGGTGCCGCGCTCGTCGCGGCGGCCTTCGCAGGAAACTTCCCTGCCGCCGTCGTGACCTATGCCACCGCCGGGATCCTGAACTCGTACTTTTTCGCCGCGACCCTGGCCGCACGCAGCGAATACGCACCGCCGGAGGCCCGGGGCCAGGTATTCGTCTGGGTTGGAGCCCTCAAGATCACCGCCGGCTCAGCAGGAACTGCGCTGGCCGGCGCTGTCGTCTCCCACGCCACTCAGCTGCCTCTGTTCCTGGCCGTGGCCGCCATCCTGGCCGCTGTCGGAGCGTCGGTCCTGGACCGCGGCAGGGAGAGAGCAATGAGTGGCCCTGGCTGAACGGGCCGCCGCCGTAGCGGAGAATGGAAAGCATGACCCTTACGACGTTCGCCCTTGTCCGCCATGGCCAGACCGACTGGAATGCGCAGCGCCGGCTGCAGGGATCCACCGACATTCCGCTTAACGACGTCGGCCGCGGCCAGGCGCGTGACGCCGTCGCCGTCCTGTCCGGCTACCAATGGGACGCGATCGTGTCCTCCCCGCTGAGCCGTGCGGCGGAAACCGCCGATCTGATTGCTGCCGGGCTGGGAGGCAGCGTGGCCCGGCGGGTGCCCGAGCTCGCCGAGCGCAGCTTCGGGCCGGCGGAGGGCCTTCAGGATGGCCCCGAACTGGACGCGCTGCGCATCCCCGGTGGTTTCCGCGGTGCCGAAAGCGAGGAGGCGGCGGCCAGCCGCGGGCTGGCATCGCTGGAAGCGCTGGCAGAGGAGTTCCGCGGCCGCCGTGTGCTGGTCGTCGCCCATGGCACACTCATCCGGGTAAGCCTTAGCCGCGCCATCGGCCGCACTCTGCAGAGCATCGATAACGCCGTGCTCAACCTCGCCCACCACCATGCCGTCGATGGCTGGCAGCTGGAGTACTTCAACGGCGAGCGGGTAGTAGCCGCAGTCCAGAGCTGACCGGCACCGTTCCGGCGGCGATGAGCGTAGGGTGGACTGTATAGCCATAAGCAGGCTTAGCTTCATGCGGTGACCGCAAACGCAAGGCATCGCACTCCATCAGAACGCAGCGGACGCCGCGGGCGGACCTGTGCACCACCCGGCAGGGGTGAAAGTGAGCAACGTGAGTGACGCCCGGAACAGCGGCATACGGGACCGCATCCTTCAGACCGCCTCGGACCTCTTCTATGTCGACGGCCTGCACGGCGTGGGCGTCAACAGGATCATCGAGGAGGCTGGTGTCGCCAAATCGACCTTCTACCGATACTTCCCCACGAAGGAGCTTCTCGTCCTGGCCTACCTCGACGAGATGGACAGGCTATGGACCATGGCGCTGCGGCAGGCGGCGGGGCCGGATCCCATGCCCTCGGCCGAACGCCTGGTGGGCATGTTTGACGCGTTGCTCTGGGACGGGCATCCCGAGGAATACCGGGGCGCCGCGTTCCTGAAGGCTTCTGCCGAGGCCGGCACCGGAAGCGTCGTGCAACTCAGGGTTTCTGAGCACAGGGCCGGGGTCCTGGAGTGGATCCGTCGCATGTCCCGGCAGACAGGCGCCGCCGACCCGGACGAGCTTGCCAGAATGCTGACCCTCCTTCTCGAAGGGGCGCAGGCGCTCGGCATGGACACCCTGGACCCCGATACCCCGCGCCTGGCCCAAGCTGCCGCACGCCAAATTGTTCATGAGGCCGTTTCGTAGGCCACGGTGACACTCGCCGTGGCCTTGGACCCGGCTTACGCCGCGCTTCGCTTCGGCCGTTTGTGGCCGGCCTGAGCGCGTGCCGAAGGCGCGCTCGCCGGAGGGGGTGGAACCGGCGTGTTGGCTGCCGCGATGAGGCCGCCTTCAGGAACCGTGCTGTCGGCGTGCAGCCGGACGCCGTCCCCGATCTGGGCGCGGGCACCGATGCGCGAGTGGCTCCCGATGCGGACCCGGTCGCCGAGAACAGCCCCAGGGCCCACGTAGACTGCGTCGCCGATGACGGCGTGGTCGCCGATCTGCGCCTTCCGGTCGATCCAACTGCCGGACCCGATGCGGCATCCGGAGCCAACCCGGGCGCCGGCCTCGACATAGGTGGCGGGCCCGATGACCGATGTCGTGCCCACCTTCGCGCCCCGGCCAATGAGGCCACCGCCGTTCGTGTGGCGGCGGTAGGTGACGACGTTGCCGGCGTTGTCCTCGACAAATTCTATGGTGTTGCGCATTCCCTTCCTGTTCCTCAGCATGCCCGCCATTCCGGACAGGGCAGTCGCCGGACTGGGCAGTCGACGAAATTACGTCGTTGAAGTTAACGCTTCAGTAGGGCTCTATGTTCCGGCGGCAACCGGGACTGTCGCCTGAACGGACCGGCGCTCCGAGAGGGTTAATGCTTACGAGTGGGGCCGGCCTTTTGCGGCCCGGCGCTCGGCCTTCAGCAGCCGCAGCCCGCTGGCAAGGACGCCCACGTGGCTGAACGCCTGCGGGAAATTCCCGAGGAATTCCCCGGTATCCGGGTGGATCTGCTCCGGCAGCAATCCCAGCGGGTTCGCCCGGCTGCAAAGCGATTCGTACAGTTCATGGGCCTCTTCCACCCGTCCTTGGCCGGCCAGGTTGTCCACCAGCCAGAAGCTGCAGAGCAGGAACGCGCCCTCGTGGCCGGGGAGCCCGTCGGGAGAAACTTCCGGCAGGTAGCGGAACAGCAGGCCGTTTCCGGCGTCGAGCTCGGCGGCGATGGCAGTGGCAGTAGACACCATCCGCGGATCATCGAAATCAATCACATTTCGAACGGGAAGCGTGAGCAGGGACGCGTCCAGCCCCCCGCTCCCGCCCAGGTGCTCGGTGAACGTGCGCCTCTGGGCATCCCAGGACTGGTTCAGGGCAGCCTGCCGGATTGCCTTGGCGGTTGCCTCCCAGCGGCGCTTTGGGTACGGGAGCCCGTCCTTGCGTGCGATCTGGATCGCGCGGTCAATGGCGACGTGGCACAGCGCCGCCGAGTATGTGAAGGGGCGGCCGGCATCTCGGATTTCCCACGGACCGGAGTCCGGGAGGCCCCACTTCGTAATGGCCATTTCAACGATCGGCGTCAGCGCAGCCCAGAGCCGACTGTCCACACGCTTGCCGCTGCCCGACCACTGGTAGGCGATGTCGATGATTTCGCCATACACATCGTGCTGGAGCTGGTGGCGCGCGCCGTTTCCCCACCGGACCGGGGCCGATCCGCGGTATCCCCGCAATTGGGGGTCCTGCACTTCGTCGGGCGGCTGGGATCCGTCCAGGGCGTACATCACGTGCGGCACGCCGTCCCGTTCCACGTTGGTGAGGACCCAGGCGAGGAACACGTCCGCGTCGCTCGGGTCGCCGATGCGCCGCAAGACATAGTTCGAGAATGAAGCGTCACGAACCCACGTGTACCGGTAATCCCAGTTTCGCGGCGTGCCCGGCCATTCCGGCAGGGACGACGTCGCGGCCGCCAGAATGGCGCCGGTCTCCGCGTGGTCCAGCATCTTCAAGGTGAAGGCCGAGCGCTTCATCAGCTCCGCCTGGGATCCTTCACAGTCCAGGCTGGAAGCCCAGCGGCGCCAGGCATAGACCGTCTGGTCGATAAGCTTCTTGGTCTCCGGGTGCTGACGGAGTCGGAACCGCCCTGCCCAGTGCAGGACCATGGTCAGTGTTTCTCCCGCCCGGAGCGTGAGGGCCGCAGACAGTCCGCGCCCGTCCGGCCGGAGCTCCACGGAAGACCACAGATAGACCTCCTGCATTCCGTCCTGCCGCCAGTCGAACCTCCAGCCGGTGGCCAGCGCATCGAAGGTGACGCCGGTCTTTGGGACCAGGCTGATGCGGATCTGGACATCCCCGCCCACGGCCCTCGCGTGCCGCAGCAGCTCCGAGCGGCCCGCCGGCACGGGCTCCGACAGGTCGGCGCCTGAGCGCAGGGTGAGGGCATCGGTTACCTGGAGCATGCCGCGGTCGGACACGAGCGACGTCACCAGCACGCAGGAATCCTCGGTGTAGCGCTGGAAGGTCGCCAGCGTGTTAACCGGGGCGATTTCGAAACGGCCGCCGTACTCCGCGTCGAGAATCCCGGCTAGGAACGGAGGGCTGTCGAATTCGGGGAGGCAGAGCCACGTGATGGCCCCGTCACGCCCCACCAACGCACAGGTTGACCCGTCGCCGATAAGTCCATGGTCTTCGATGGGAAGATATCCGTCCCGGCTAACCACCGCGCGCGCATGCGCAGCAGTCATCATGACTGCACACTCCTTTGGGTCCTGCTCAGTCTTCTACTAGGATTCTCTCGCCGCCCCGCTCCATACGCCAAGTCCCTTGGGGGCCGCGTGGCAGGGAATGCCGTGCGATGGTGTAAGTTGCATTCCTGTCAGACACCAAACCTTGAAATGAGAACACCTACGTGGCAACCGATTACGACGAAGTCCGATCCGACGTCCGGGAATCGCAGGATAACTCCCTGCAGGCCCTGCACTCCGCCAACGCTCCCGACGCCCGCAGTGTTGTCCGTGAGCTGGATGAAGCTGATGGCCTGGACGACGGGGCCGTCCCGGGCGGAGAGTTCGTCGCCGAAGAACTGGTGGTGCAGGTCATTCCCCAGGCAGTGGACGAATTCACCTGTTACTCATGTTTCCTGGTCCGGCACCGCTCCCAGATCGCCAAGGAAAAGAACGGTCACGCGTTCTGCGTTGACTGCGAAGGCTAAGGCCTTGCTGCGGCCCTGGACGTCCGCGGGCTGGCTCGGCTAGTCCGTGCTCCGGCTGAAACGCCTCGCAGTCCTCGCCATTTTCGCGTTCTGCATCGTCACCGGTTTCACGTTCTGGGCGCTCCGCGTGTCCGGCGCGGAGACCGGCGGGGCCACCCCGCCACCGCCCAGGTCGGAGGCGAAACTCGAAGTGCTCTCAACAGGCAGCACCCCTGCCGTGAACATCACCCCGGGCATCTTTGACGCCCAGTGGCTGGGCCGGACTGCGGAGCGGACCGAGATACCGGTCCGCGCCCTGCGGGCCTACGCGGCCGCGGCCGGCGCGGCGAACGCCGCCGCCCCGACGTGCCGGATCGGCTGGAACACGGTGGCGGCCGTTGGCTACGTCGAATCGGCCCACGGAACCCACGGCGGCGGAAGCCTGACTGCCGCCGGGCAGGCGAGCCGGCCGATCATCGGCCCCAGCCTCAACGGCGACGGCTTCGCCGCCATCCCTGACACAGACGACGGCGCCCTGGACGGCGACGCCCACTGGGACCACGCCGTCGGACCCATGCAGTTCATTCCCTCCACCTGGCAGTTGGCCGGGCGGGACGGGAACGGCGACGGACAAGCGGACCCGCTCAACATCGACGACGCCGCCCTCAGCGCCGCCTCGTACCTGTGCAGCGGCCGTGACCTCACCACCGCTCAGGGCTGGACCGAGGCCGTCTACGCCTACAACCAGTCTGATTCCTACGTGGCCCAAGTGCGCGAGCAGGCCAACCGCTACGCCGCACAGTCAGGCCCGGTCGGATAGCGTCACGGTGCTTGCACTGGCTCTGCTGTCCGGGGAACGGCACCAAACATAAAAGAACGACGGCGGGAGGTCCCGCCGTCGTTCTCGGGCTACAGGTCCGCGTAGTGCCGCGCCCCCGTGCCCTCACTTGCCAGGTGGGCGCATATTCGGTCGACGATTGACCCGATGCCTCCTTCCGAGGTGAGGCACAGCCCGGCTTCGTCTTTTTCCAGGGGTTCGAGGGTTTCGAGTTGCGAGGCCAAGAGGGACGCAGGCATGAAGTGTCCTGGGCGCCTGGTCAGCCGTTCCTGAAGCACGGCGGGGTCCGCATTCAGGAGGATGAACCGGGTTGAGGGTTCCGCCGCGCGGATGGCGTCCCGGTACACCCGCTTGAGGGCGGAGCACGCAACGACGCCGCCATTTTGCCGCGTGGCCGCGAGCTCGGCGCCAACGAGATGGAGCCAGGGCCACCGGTCCTCGTCGGTCAGTGGAATGCCTGCAGTCATTTTTTCGACGTTGGCAGGCGGGTGCAGGGAATCTGCGTCCATGAACGCAGCACCGAGGCGGGCGGCCAGCGCTTCCCCGACGGCGGACTTGCCGGCGCCCGAGACGCCCATGACCACGATCGGGTGGTGGCTCACTACAGGGCGCCCTGGTGCGAAGTGCCGGCGGGGATCGGCACCAGGCGGGTGACTTCCACTGGCTTTTCCAGGAGTCCCTCGAGCGAGGCGTTGAGCCGCTTGACGGCGTCGCCCTCGCCGTGGGCGTCCAGCAGCTCCGTGGATTCCCATTTCTCAATCATCATGATCTGGCCGCCGGGCGATTCATGGATGGCGTACAGCAGACAGCCGGGCTCTTCGTGTACTTCGGCAATGGCGGGGGAGAGCGCGGCGACGACCTGGTCGTAGCTGCCGTTTTTGGGGGTGAATTCTGCGGTGACAATGATGGTCATCGGTGTTTATTCCTTGGGTGTGAAATGGGATCAGAAAGGGGTTGAAGTGCCAGAGTACGGCTGGCTTCCGAGGTGTCGCAGGTTAGCCACGCAGGGGCAGCATTCCGGCATCTGAGATCTGGTCGGATGAGGCGAGGTTCACGCCGGTATCGCTGTCGAAGTAGCTGGCCATTCTGGCCTCGAGTGATACCGTGCACTCGTCGCCCGCCATCAGGCGGGTCTGCCCCGTCTGACGGATCCAGATGAGGTCGTCCTGGTTGAGCTCCCACAGTTTCAGGTCCAGCGCCGGGTCCGGCTGGACGCCGATCAGGGTGTCCGCGCCGAGGTCTTCGATTCTCCGGACTGTTCCCGCGAGACCGGTCCGGCCGACGTCGGCGGAGACCGTGAGGTGTTCCGGACGCAGGCCCAGGGTTACGGTGCCGGTCCTGAGTTCAAGCCCTTCGGGCGCCGGGAGCCGCAGCCCGCCGAGTGCCGGGTACCCGTCGGCCACGGCCGCCGTCATGAGGTTCATGGGCGGGCTGCCGATAAACCGGGCGACGTACGTGTTGGCGGGGTGCGTGTAGATCTCCTGCGGGGTGGCGTGCTGCTGCACGATGCCGTTGTGGAGAATGACGATTTGGGTGGCCATGGTCATGGCCTCGACCTGGTCGTGGGTGACGTAGACGAAGGTCTTCCCGGTCAGCTTGTGCAGCCGGACGATTTCGCCGCGCAACTCGGCACGGAGCTTGGCGTCGAGGTTGGACAGCGGCTCGTCCAGGAGGAACATGGAAGGGTTGCGGATCAGGGCGCGTGCCAGGGCCACGCGCTGGCGCTGGCCTCCGGAGAGTCCTCCGGGCTTGCGGTTCGCGTACTGGTCCAGCTCGAGCATGGACGAGACGCCGGCCACCTGCTCGGCGATCTCCTTGGACGAGCCGAAGATGCGGCGTGCGATCGCGCTGATGCCCGGGATGTGGTGCCAGGCCTTGAATTTGTCCAGGGCCAGGGGGAAGGCAATGTTTTCGCGGACGGTGAGGTGGGGGTAGAGCGCGTAGGACTGGAAGACGAAGGCGACGTCCCGTTCGCGCGGGCTTTGGCGGTTCACGCGGAGGTTGTCGAAGATGACGTCGCCTGCGCTGGCGTCGGTGAGCCCGGCGATAATGCGGAGCAGGGTCGATTTTCCGGATCCCGACGCGCCGAGCAGGACCAGGAATTCCCCGTTGTCGACGTCGGCGCTGAAGTCGTGGATGACCTGGGTGTCCCCGAAGCGCTTGCTGATGTTGCGTAGTGAGAGCTTTGCCATGATCAACCTTTGACTGAGCCGGCCGTGAGGCCCGAGACGATACGACGTTGGACGAGGAGGAAGAAGATCAGTGCCGGGAGGGTGAACAGCAGGGCTGCGGCCATGACGGAGTTCAGCGAGGTGAGGTACTGCCCGATGAAGGAGGCCAGGCCCACGGACGCCGGCCAGAGGTCGCGTTCGGCGATGAACGTCTTGGCGAGCAGGAATTCGTTCCACCCGTCGAAGAAGTTGATGACGGCGGCCGCGGCGATGCTGGGAAGAATCAGGGGAGTGAGGACGAGCGACAGAATGGTGACGCGGGGGCACCCGTCGACGGCGGCGGCCTCCTCGATCTCGTACGGGATCGCGTCGATGGCTCCCTTGATGATCCAGACGCTCACGGGCATGGTGAAGGCAACGTTGGCGAGGATCAGGCCGCCCATTCCGTTGAGGAGGCCCAGCGACGCGAAGAGGGCGTAGATGGGCACGACGAGCAGTGCCTCGGGCAGCATCTGGGTGGCGAACAGCAGGAACCCTGCGGCGCCCTTGCCGTGGAACTTGAATCGCGACAGTGCATAGCCGGCCAGGACCGCAAAGATGAGGGAGAGCAGCGTGGTTCCGCCGGCGATGACCATGGAGTTGGTGAGCCACTTGAAGATGGGGACGCTGCCGATGACGTCGCCGAGATCCGCGAGCCGTTCCCAGTGCGGCCACCAGCCCTGGGCCTGGCCGTACAGTTCGGAGTCCTGGCTGAGGGCGGTGTTCAGCATCCAGTAAAGCGGGAAGCCTGAGAACAGAACCAGGGCGGCCAGCATGAGGTAGCGGACGGGCTTGCTGAAGTTTCGCGTGCCCGGTGCCTTCAGCCGGCGCTTGTGCGCGGCCGTGCGGAGGACTGGGGGTGCTTCATTCGTGGTCATTGTGCTAGGCCTCCTTGGCGGCGTTGCGCCGTTCCATCATGAAGTAGACAACCGTGACGAGCAGGGACAGGACCAGGCCGAGGGCACCGATTGCTGCCGCGCGTCCCAGTTCCTGGTTGCTGAAGGCCTGCCGGTAGACGTTGACCACCAGGGTGTTGGTGCTGTCCACGGGGCCGCCGCCGGTCAGGAGGTAGATGATCTCGAAGCGGCGGATGGACCAGATGGTCATGAGCAGCGTGACGACCCTGACGGTGGGGGCGATGTGCGGCCACGTGACGGCCTTGAAGGTTTCCAGCGCCCCGGCGCCGTCCATGCGGGTGGCCTCGTAGAGTTCGCTGGGGATGGACTGGAGGGAGGCCAGCACCACGAGCATGACGAGGGGCATCACCTTCCAGACGGAGGTCAGGACGACGGCGGCCATGCCGTACTTTGGATCGACGAGCCAGCCCTGCTGGCCTACGCCAAGGACTCCGACCACTTCGTTCAGGACACCGTCGGAGCGGTTGAAGATCCAGCTGAAGATGAGGGCGGTGGCCACCGTGGGGACCGCCCAGGGCAGGGTGATGATGGCCCGGACGATGGTGCGTCCCTTGAAGGCCTGGTTCAGGAGCAGGGCCGATCCTGCGCCGATGGCCACCGCGAAGATGACCGTTGCGGCCGTGTACAGGATGGTGGCGCCGAGCGAGTTGTAGAACTGGGGACTGCTGAGCAGCCGGGAGTAGTTCTCCAGCCCCACGCCGGTGCCGCCGTCGGGCCTGACGAGCGGGGTCTTGGTGAAGCTGAGCTGAATACCCTGCACCACCGGGATGATCATGAAGATGATCAGGTAGATGACCGCCGGGCCGATATAGATGTACGGCGAGATCCTCTGCCACATGTGGTGTTTGGAGGGGGCATCCTGGATCTGGGTCGGTGCCACGGCGGGCGGGGAGATCGAAGTTCGGAGCGTCATTGCCCGGGTCCTTTGCATTGGTTCACTCAGCCAAGGAGCTGAGTTACTTGTTTCTGTGCGGTGGAGAGCGCCGCCGCGGCGTCACCACCGTCTACGAGGTAGCGTTCCACCTGCGTCATGACTTCGCGCATGATGGCTTTGGTCTGGGCCTCATAGCCCTTGATGAGCGGGCTCCTCGATTCCGCGGCCAGGTCGATGAACGATTTCGCCCACGGATTGGCTGCGGCGTAGTCGGGCGCCAGCGGGACGTCGGTGGCAAGCGTGGAAGGGCCCATGGCCTTCCGGAGTGCCGCCTGGCCCGCGTCGGAGCCCACCCAGCCGACGAAGTCGACCGCCAGGTTCTTGTTCTTGCCGTAACCGTTGACCGCCAGCACAATCTCCTGGTGCGCGGACGGCTTGGGGAGCGGGATGCGGTCGGCAAAACCGATGTCGGCCGATTTGAGCGTCTTCGAGGACCGCAGGATGCCGGCCACTGTGGACGAGACGTCGATCATCATCCCGAGGCGGCCCTCGCGGAACTTCGTGCGCATCGTTGACGCGTCGTCGCCGATCGGCATGGCACCCGAGCGGTAGATTTCGCCGAACGCCTCAACGCCGGCGATGTTCTCAGCGGAGTCGATGGTCGGGCGTGACCCGTCCGACCAGGATCCGCCGTGCCCGTAGGTCCACACATCGAAGTCCATGAACCAGGAATCGAATTCCGTCATCTGGTGGCGGACCCCGAACCCGTCCAGTCCCGTGGCGGAACGGATCTGGGTGGCGGCCGAGATCAGCTCCGGGACGTTGGTGGGCGGGGTTACCTTGGCCTTCTCCAGGATGTTGCGGTTCCAGAAGAAGTTCCAGTTCAGCCGTTCCCAGGTGATTCCGTACTGCACGCCGTTGACCAGCCCGGACTCGTTCGTGTGGTTGAACGGCCTGCCCTTGTGCGAGGAGATGACGGAGGTGAGCGGGGCCAGAATTCCGGCGTCGGCCAGGGGGTAGAAGTTGACGTCCTGAACGACGAAGACGTCGGGTCCGCCCTTGCCGCCGAGCTCGGTGTTGAGCTTGTCCGCGAAGGAAAGGAAGGGGGTGGTGCTCTGGGCCAGGCTCGCGGAGGGGTTGGCTTGCTTGTAGGCCTGGATGGCCTGCCACATCGCCTCGCCGCGGCCCGGCTCGAGCCACTGCCAGCTGCCAAACTTCAGGGTGCCTCCGGCCGATGCGGCACGGTTCGGATCGATTCCCGGGCTGGCGCCGCAGCCGGCCAGGGCCATGCTGGCGGCGGCAGCCCCGGCAAACCCGAGAAAATTGCGCCGGTCCATCATGTCGCGGGCACCACTTCGAGGGCGAGGGCCTCCGTCTCGCGCCGCAGCTTCAGGGCTTCTTCGAGGGAGGTGTCGATTTCCACGTCGTCCCAGCCGACGATTCCGCCTTCGGGCACGTCGTTGACGAGCTTGACGTGGTGGGCCATTGCGACGGGAAGGGCGCGGTCCCGGACCGACTTTTCGGCGGAGATCAGTTTGCCCCAGACCGTGAAGCCGCCCTCGCCGTCCAGGATTTCCCCGGCGTGCAGGTCCTTCTTGGCACAGGCGACGACGTCGGCGTGGAAGCCTTCCGGCGCGCCGGTGGCCACACCGCGAAGCACGGCGTTGGCGATGGAGACGTTGAGTTCCAGTCCGACGTAGTGGTACGGGCGGTAGAGCGCGGCGTACTGGCCGGTGGGGTCCGGGTGCCAGGGGTATTCCTGGAAGCAGCCGGAGACGTAGTTGTTGGTGGCCTTGACGACGACGAAGACGCCTTCCTGGGTGTTGTGGGGGATCCAGTCCCCGTCCCGGGTCACGCTCGACATGACGTCGACGCTGCCGGCGTTGGCGAGCACGCCGCCGTCGGCCGCGGGACGGCAGATCGTGGCGATCTCTTCCACGTCGCCGGGCGTGAACGTCAGTCCTTCATCGGACGGGCGCAGGCCCGCCGCGTTGGCCACGGCCGCCATTTCAATGGCGGCTTTGGTGCCGTCACGGAAGGAGGTGTGCATGTAGGGGTTGAGCTGGCCGGAGTCTGTCAGTTCCTTGGAGAATTCCCAGTTCTCCCACACGTTGTCCGGGTTCATCTGGTGGTAGTGCGACAGGTACTTGGCGCCCTTGCCTGCGCAGACGACATCAAAGCCGGACGTCCTCGCCCAGTCGACGAGTTCCCAGATCAGCGCGGGCTGGTCGCCGTAGGCCAGGGAATATACGACGCCGGCCTCCCGGGCCCTCTTGGCCAGGGCCGGGCCGGCGAGGGCGTCCGCCTCGACGGTGACCATGATGATGTGCTTTCCCGTCTCGATGGCGCGGAGCGCGTGGTTGATGCCCACGATCGGGTTGCCGGTGGCCTCAACGATGATGTCCAGTTCGGTGTCGAACAGGACGGACGCGTCGGTCACGACGGTGGTGGCCCGCGCGGCAATGGCCGTCTCGATGTCGTCGACGAAGGCTTCCTCGGGCCAGTCGACCAGCTTCAGAGCGCCCTTGGCGCGCTCGGCGTTGATATCGGCGATGGCGACGACGTGGATGCCGGGGATGTTGCGGGCCTGTGCCAGGTACATCGTGCCGAACCGTCCGGCACCGATCAGCCCCACGCGGATCGGGCGGCCCTCGGCCTCGCGTTGGGTCAGAAGTTTGTGCAGGTTCATAACTACCTTTCAGTGGGTGCGGCTCCATCCCGAATGGACGGCCGGAAAACTTGGGGTCCGCCGCAGCGTTGCGGTAGACAACCGGCTTCGAAGTAAACATAATGGAACCGGTTACACTTTTATGTCATACCTGCTCGGCGAGGTCAATACCCTAGTCTGAAAAAGTTCCTGCCGGAGGTCCCGGGGAGCCGCAGTAGCCGATTGAGGAGTACACGTGCAGAAGCAGCCGACCATCCGCGATGTTGCCGCGGCTGCGGGGGTGTCCGTCGCCGTCGTCTCCCGCGTCCTCAACCCGGGCTCGGGACCGGTGGCGGCCGCGACCCGGGGGCGGGTCAGTGACGTCATGGAAAACCTTGGGTACCACCCCCGCACGGCGGCCAGGGAACTGAAGCACGGCCCGCCCACCACGCTGGGGCTGCTCCTGGCTGACGTCTCCAACCCCTTCTTTGCGCGGCTGGCGGACCAGGTGGTCCAGGAGGCGCACTCGCGCGGCATCCAGGTGCTGCTCATGACGACGCAGGAGGACGACCAGCTGGAATCGGAGCGCCTCTCCACGCTCATTGAGCGCCGGGTCAGCGGGATCATCGCCACTCCCACCGGGAACAACCTGGAGACGTGGAAAAAGCTCCAGGACATGGGGACGGACGTGGTCTTTGTGGACCGCTCGATCCCGTCACTGCCGGCGGTCGACGTCGTCACCATCAACAACACTGAGTCGGCGCGGTCTGCCACGGCGCTGCTGGCTGCGCATGGGCACCGACGCATCGCCATAATCTCAGGCCCGGCGTCCTCGACGACCGGTCGGGACAGGATTGCAGGCTATCGCGCAGCCCTGGATGCCGCCGGACTGGAGCAGGACGAACTCCTCATCCGCTCCGCCGCCTTCCGGGGAGCCGCCGGCGGCGACGCCACGACGGCACTGCTCAGCCTGGAGGACCCGCCCACTGCCCTGGTGGTGGCCAACACTGCCCAGGTGACGGCCGTGCTCCGGCGCCTGGCGCATGCCGGGGTTTCGATTCCGGAGGAACTGTCGGTCATCGTGTTCGAGGATTCCCCCTGGACGGAACTCATGACCCCGCCCCTGACGATCGTCCGGCAGCCGATCGATCTGCTGGCAAGGCACTCCGTGCGGCTGGCCCTGTCAAACCCAAGCGGCAAGACCTCCGGAAAGCCGACGGTGGTCCGGGTGGATGCCGAACTCATCGAGCGCTCCAGTGTGGCCCGGCCGAAGCCGCGCACGTAGGTTTCTCCGGCATTCCCGCTCGGCTGCCTCCGTGTGCGCATCCGCAGGACACTGATTTACACCCGGCAACCCGTGTGGTACAAAAAGTGTACCGGTTCCACTCTGTTTCCACTCGCACCGAATACCGGCCGCCTCGCCGCGCGCGGACTCCTGCCCGGTCGCCGGCCGCCTCGAACTTAAGGACTTGATCATGACGGAAACCACGCGACGCTCGCTCGCCGTTCTGGGACTCGGACCGATGGGCGGCCCCATGGCCCGCCGGCTTCTGGAGTTCGACGACGGTCTCGTCGTCTGGAACCGGACCTCCGCGAAAGCGGAACCCCTGGTTGCGCTGGGTGCACGCGCCGCTGCATCACCGGCCGACGCCGCGTCCGACGTCGTTCTCACGGTGCTGCCCGATCTGGAGCAGGTTGAATCGCTGCTGCCGGGACAGGACGGACTGCTGTCCGGATGGGGGGCCAAGGGCATCACCCGGCCCATCCTCGTGGTTCACGGGACAGTGTCACCGATCGCCGTCGCGGCCTTTGCGGAACGTTTGCTCCGCGCGCACGGGGTGACGGTCCTTGACGCGCCGGTCAGCGGCGGCACCGTCGGGGCGGAGCAGGGAACCCTCAGCATCATGGTCGGCGGCGACGAGGACGCGGTGCTGTCTATGGAGCCCGTCCTCCGGGCCATGGGCACCACCATCCGGTATATGGGCCCGAGCGGCTCAGGGGCTCTCGCCAAGGCCTGCAACCAGATTGTTGTCGCCGCAACCGTGACCGCAGTCTCTGAAGCCATGCTCTTGGCCCGCGGCGGAGGCCTGGACCTGGCAGTGATGCTCGAGCTGCTGCAGGGCGGGCTGGCTGATTCCGCTGTCCTCCGGCAAAAGGGCCAGCGGTGGATCAACAGCGACTTCGCCGGCGGCGGCAGCGCCCAGAACCAGCTCAAAGACCTCAGATTCATCCTGGACGCGGCAGCCACGGAAGGCCTTGAACTGCCGCTGAGCAGCACCGTGAGGGGCCTGTTCGACGAGATGGTCGCCCAAGGCGACGGAGCCCTCGACCACACGGGCATCGAGCGCACCCTCGCCCGGCGCTCCAGGGTGTCGGCCGGACCGTCCACACTGTGACCGGCAAAGCGGACGCCGGCGGGAATCCCGCCGTCGTCCGCTTTGCGGGGATCCGGGACTGAGCACTGTGCGCCGGAAGCGCCCGGCGTTAGGATGCCGTGTGACCTTTACCCACGGCTACGCGGACAACGACGGCCTCCGCATGTACTACGAGGTCCATGGCCCGGCCGTGCCCGGCCAGCCGCCGCTGCTCCTCATCCCGGGCGGCGGCTCCACGATCGGCACCAACTTCGCAGAACTTATCCCGCTGCTGGCCGAAGGCCGCCAGGTGATTGCCGTTGAGGAGGAGGGTCACGGCCGCACCCAGCCCACCAGCCGCCCGCTCACGGCCGAGAACTCCGCCGGGGACGTCCGCGCGGTTTTGCACCGGCTAGGCGTGGAAACTGTGGACGTACTGGGATTCAGCGCCGGCGGCCACACCGCCATCGCGCTCGCACTCGGGAGTCCCGCTGTCGTCCGGCGCCTCATCGCCGCCTCCACCTTTGTGAGCCGTGATGCCGTGCCGGACGAGTTCTGGGACGGCATGGCGAAGGCCACCCTGGCGGACATGCCGGACACGTACAAGGACGCCGACCGCCGCCTCAACCCGGAACCGGGCCACTTGGAGCGGCTCTTCGAACTGGATCGCCGGCGCATCCTGGACTTCCCCGGATGGTCCGACGAACACCTGGGCACCATCACCGCCGCCACCCTTGTGGTGAGTGCCGACCGTGATGTTGTTACTGCCGAATATGCCGCCCGGATGGCCGGCGTCATCCCGGGCGCCCGCCTGCTGATCATCCCCGGCGGCCACGGCGACTACCTGGGCGAGCAGGCCGCCAGCGGCGGGGATCTGCGGACAATGCACGCCACGGTCCCGTTCCTGATGAGGTTCCTGGGCGAGTAGGCGGGGGCTACCGGTGCGTGGACGTTTAGTCCTCGTCCAGGAGTCCTGGCTCGGGTGCGTGGTACTTGGGTTCCTGCCTGGCAACCATCTGGCCGGGGAGCAGCACCCAGCTCACGGAGGCGCCGCCGTCGGAGGGCATGAGGCTGCCTTCGCTGATGAAGCGGCCGTCGGTGGGATGGGTGGCAGGCGCCCACCATCCGTTGAAGGGGCAGTGGTCACCTGTCTGCGGACCCGTTTTCGAAGCCTTGTACTTGTTCGCTGCGGTCCTGGTTTTGGGGATGCGTTTTCTCATGGTCAATCCTTTGGAGGTCCGGCAGGCCACTGGTCGGTTTCGGTTCCGGGTCCGTGACCAGATCGGGTGTTTCACCAGTATGTGCTCGCAGATGAGCCAAGAAAAGCGATCAGTTATGACGGTTATTCATTAGGTTTTACGGTGCTTCTCCCGCTGCGCCTGAATGCGTTTCCGCGGTGCGTGAGGGCGCGCCCTGTGCGACCATGAGATGAGCCGCCCGGCCCGGCCGGAGGGCAGGACCATCCGGCGGAAGGCATTCGGAGAGGATCTAAAATGCCCGATTCCCTTGCGGACCTGGTCAGCATCCGGTACATGGTTGACGACGTCGACGCGGCCATCGACTTCTACACGAAGCACCTCGGATTCACCCTCAGGATGAGCGCCGCACCGGCGTTCGCCGACGTCGTACGCGGCAAGCTCCGCCTCCTGCTGAGCGGGCCAACCAGCTCTGCAGGCCGGCCAATGCCGGACGGCACCGTGCCGGCGCCCGGGGGATGGAACCGCATCCACCTCATCGTGGACGACATCGCTGCCGAAGTGGACCGGCTTCGCGCCGCGGGCCTCACGTTTCGGAACGACATTGTCACTGGTCCCGGCGGTCAGCAGATCTTGCTGGAAGATCCGTCCGGCAACGTCGTGGAGCTGTTCCAGCCCGCCGGCAAATAAAACGACCCACGCTGGCTCACAGGTAGCTTTTCACACTCGCGCGCAGTGCCTCCGTGTGCTCGTAGATTTCTTCCAGGGAGCTAATGGGCACCCGAGTCTCTTCTTTGTTGTCGTCGAATATTCCGATGTACTTCTGGGTGCGGTTGAAGTGCAGGCGCGCGATCGGCTTGCGGTTGTTGTCGTCCAGCAGTACGGCGAAGTAGGACTTGGCATCCCTCTGAACTACGCGGGCTGGCTTGACCTCGCTGCAGACAATGGCACGAACAATCTGGTAACCCTCGATTTCCTCCAGCGTTGTTTCCAAGCCGTCAGCCTCGGCCAGGTCCGCTTCGGCGACAGGTGCGCTGGTGACGCTGGCAGCCACCGCTGCGTCCTCATTATGCGGAAAGCTCGGAGCACCCAGGGCCTTCTTGAGTCTCTCGTTCACCTGGTCGTTCAGGAACTGCTTGGACGCCTTGGTCACGAGCGCGGTGAACTGCTCACGCACTTTCTGCGTGTAGGGACCGGTGTAGACACGGCCGGTAAGAAACTTGATCCATTCGTCCTCCGGCGCCTTGAATTGTGCCGCCAATGTCCTCTTGAGTTCACCGATGTATTTCAGTTCACCCGCCGCACTGATGATCGAGTCGAGATCAAAGACGTCCTTGGACAGTTTTTGCAGCTCCGGAATGAGGGACTCGTCAATGTCGGTCAAGTCGAGCACGAGGAACGGCTTGGCGTCCATCCGGTTCGGGGCGTCGAGGTCGGTGAAGAACTGATACACCTCGCCATTGGTAAGGATTGCGATCCTGGCATTGGTGACAGCGAAGTAGCGGAAGAGCTGAGAGGCGTGCTCGATTTTCACGGGTTCCGTGGATTTCTTGCACTCGATCAGGATCTGCACTTCGCTGTCCTTGACGATGGCGTAGTCGATCTTCTCGCCTTTTTTGAGGCCTACGTCAGCGATGAACTCTGGGACGACTTCCAGTGGATTGAAGACATCGTAGCCCAAGATTGTCGAAATGAACGGCATAACAAAGGCATTCTTCGTGGCCTCCTCCGTTTGGATCACACCTCGCTGTTGGCGCACCTTTGCTGCCAGAGCCGAGAGTTTTTCTGCAAACTCCATTTCGTCCCCCTAAGAATTGATGGTGCTGCCAACCGTAGCCCAGCAATATGCCAACAGGAACGAAACTAGCCATCAAACACGGGTAAAGACTGCGGCTCAATTCCGGCCCCGAACGGGACTACGCATGTTTACTGGGTGTGGGGGCGGGGAGTGCTGTGTCCGGCTCCGCACGCATGGACTGAACATCCACCCGTTCCCGAAAGAAAGCTGGACCATGATCGAGGCTCACGGCCTGACCAAGAGGTATGGAAAACGTACCGCCGTCGACGGAATTACTTTCACCGTCCAGCCGGGCCAGGTCACTGGCTTCCTTGGACCCAACGGCGCCGGCAAATCCACGACCATGAGGATGATCCTCGGGCTGGACCGGCCCACCGCCGGCCAGGTGCTGGTCAACGGCCGCCCATACGATCAGCACCGCGCACCTTTGCGGGAAGTCGGCGCCCTGCTGGATGCCAAGGCCGTCCACCCGGCGCGCAGCGCGGCCAAGCACCTGTCCGTCCTGGCCGCCACCCACGGCATCCGCCGCAGCCGCGTGCAGGAAGTCATGGCGATGACCGGCATCACGGAAGTCGCACGCAAACTTGTCAAAGGCTTCTCGCTTGGAATGGGCCAGCGCCTCGGCATCGCCGCCGCACTGCTCGGCGACCCGAAGACCTTCATGTTTGACGAGCCGGTGAACGGACTGGACCCTGAAGGCGTCCAATGGGTGCGGAACCTGGCCCGCCATCTTGCTTCCGAGGGAAGGGCGGTCTTCCTCTCCTCGCACCTGATGAGCGAGATGTCGCAGACCGCCGATCACCTCATCGTCATCGGCCGCGGCAGGATCATCGCTGACGCGCCTGTGTCCGAGATCCTTGCCCAAGGGCAGGACAGGACCCTGCTCCGCAGCGACCGGACCGACCTGATCCGGGCAGGACTCGCAGCTGAAGGCATTGCCTTCCGGGAAGTCGAGCCGGGCCAGCTGGAGGTCACTGGCGCCGAGCCGCGGCGGATCGCCTGGATCGCACGGGAGCAGGACGCCCTCATCCACGAGCTGGTCCCGGTCAGGGCGACGCTCGAGGAGGCGTACATGGAACTGACCCGAGACGACGTCGAATACCGCTCCTCCGTGCTGGCCGGGGCAGAAGAGGTAACCCGATGAGCACCACCACCGCGCCCACCGGCCGCCGCGCCGCCGCCGCCGCAAACCACCGCGACCAGGACACCGGGCTGACCTTCCTGCGGGCTGTGCACGCCGAATGGATCAAGCTGACCTCGCTGCGCTCCAGCTACGTCATCCTCAGCATCACGCTGCTGGGCATGATCGGGGTGGGACTGCTCAGCACGTTGGCCGTGGTCGACATGGCGTCCGGCTTTGCGGAGCATGGCGGCGCGGTGGAGGGCAGCGCCGAACAGCAAGGCATGGTGGCGGAGTTTGGCATGATGGCCCGCGACATACCGGCATCCGGTATTGCCATCGCCCAGTTCCTCATCGCCTCCCTCGCCGTCATGCAGATCGGCTCCGAATACGGCACCCGCATGATCACCACGACCCTGACCGCCGTGCCCCGCAGGACCACCGCAATCCTGGCGAAGACGCTCGTCATCGCCGGAACCTCGTTCGTCGTGGGCACCGTCGCCGCCCTCATCTCCTACGTAGTCGCCCAGCCGATGCTGGAACCTCAGGGCCTGAAGTACGAGGTCACCGCCGACGGCATCATCACGAGCATCCTCAACGCCGGCGCCTACCTTGCACTGGTTGCCATCCTCGGTCTGGGCATCGGTGTGCTCCTGCGCAACAGTGCCGGCGGCATCATGGCGACCCTCGGCCTGCTGATCGTCGCGCCGATAGTGCTGGCGATCCTGTCCGGCCAAAATGAACTCTTCATGGACATCAGCCGCTACCTGCCCTCCTCGGCAGGCACCCAGATGGTCGCAATCAGGACCCAGCCAGAGGCCCTGACCCAGACGGAAGGCGGCCTTGCCATGCTTGCATGGGCCGCCGCGGCGCTTGCCGGCGCGCTGGTGACCGTGAAGCGACGGGATGCGTGACGACCCTCCGGCGGTGACAGAACGTGTGATGCGCTAATCAACCGTTGCCTGATGCGACCGGCACGCGGACGATGGTTCTATGGGACGCAAGCGGACCTTGACCATCGTGACGGCGGCGGCTGCCGCCGTCGTGCTCGCCATCGGACTGGCGCTGTTCAAGCCGTGGCTGCTGTTTGTCGACGTCAGGGTGGATGAAGCCATTCCTACGGTCGCCGCCTCAGCGGAGCACGCAACATCGTCTCCTTCCGCCTCAGCAGGTGTCCCTTCGCCGTCCGGAGCCCGTACCGAGGATGCGCCCGCCAGAGCAGTCCAGCTCGCTGAAGGTTCCCTGATCAGCCATGAGCACGCCACGTCGGGGACCGTGCGTATTATTGAGCAGCCGGACGGCGTCCGGGTGCTGACCTTGGAGAATCTCGACACCTCAAATGGGCCGGATGTGCACGTCTGGCTTAGCGCCGCCGACGTGGTGGAGGGAACCGGCGGGTGGTTCACGGCCGGCTCCGCAGCTCATCTTGACCTCGGCCTGATCAAGGGCAACCAGGGCAACCAGGTGTACAGAATCCCGGAGGGCGCTGATCTTTCGAAGTACAAGTCCGTTGATCTCTGGTGCGTTCAATTCGCTGTGTCATTCGGAGCGGCCCAACTCAAGTTCTGAAGCCGCACCCCGATGGGCAACCCGCCGCCGGCGGGTTCCTGGGCGGAGGCTGGCCGAGAGTAGCATCGGTAGGATTCCGGCATTCTCGAGAGTGGAGTAACACATGCAACTCGGCGCTTTCTCGCTCAGTCTCACCGTCAAGGACATCGCGGCCTCGGCTGCCTTCTACGAGAAGCTTGGATTCACCAGGTTTGGGGGTGACATCAGCCAGAACTGGTTGATCCTGAAGAACGGCGACACTGTCATAGGCCTCTTCCAGGGGATGTTTGAGAAAAACATGCTGACGTTCAACCCGGGCTGGAATCAGGACGCGAAGCCGCTCGACTCATTCACCGACGTGCGTGAACTCCAGCGGGAACTGAAAGCCCAGGGCACGCCCTTCATTTCAGAGGCAGATGAGGGAACCACGGGCCCGGCGAGCTTCATTGTGGTGGATCCGGACGGCAACCCTGTTCTTGTAGACCAGCACGTCTGACCGCCCCGGGCCAGCCCGGCCTACCCGCCGGGGCTGCAGGGCTTGATGGCGTCCAGGACAGGTTCGGCGGCGGCCAGTTCACGGATCTTGGCTATGCGGGCCTTCGCTTCGGGACTGCACGCTTAGTACCAGAGCGCTGGCCGCCGGAGCGCTACCGCCCGAGCCCCAGCGCGAACTGCGCGATCACCGTGGAGAGCAGGAAGGACGCGGTGATGGCCACCAGGCCCACCGGGATGATCTTCCAGCCGATGTTCTTCAGCAGCGGGATGTCCTTGCCAAGGGACAGGCCCGCAAGCGTCAGCATCACGGTGGCGATGGACAGGAAGTCGACGGTCTTGATCATGGCGGTGAGTGCTTCGGCGCCGAAGAACCAGGGGCTGGAAATGTAGGCGCCGATGGTGGTGATGTAGACGATCGCCGAGATTTTCCTGGTGACTTTCGACAGCCCAATGCTCACCAAAACCAGGGCAAGCATGATTCCGTACCCGGCGACGATCGACAGGCTGAACCCCTTGGCCGCCACTGAGGCGGTGCCGATGCCGAGGACCGTCAGAACCGACAGGGACAGCCACAGTGGGAGCCTGATGGCTGCCGAGGATTCGGCGACCCGTTCGCGGAACCGCCGGTTTTCTTCGGCCTGGGCCTCTTCCCGCTCCACCTCGGCCGGGCCGCGCTCGGCGGCGGCACTTGCGGTGACGGCTGCAGCTTCGCGGGTCTGCTTGCGGGTGAGGGCCCGGTAGAAACGGTCCGCCAGCGGCAACGCGATATAGATTCCCACGTACACGCCAAGGATGGTGGTGATCAGGTTGGAGACCGCCGCCATGCCCAGGATGGCCTCCTGGTCGCCGGGGTAGGCCGCGACGATGCTGGCTGAGGATGCCGCCATCATGGAGCCGGATCCCACACCCGCGCCCATGGCCAGGGCCAGCGGATCGAAGATCTTCCAGTTGGCCACGAGGGAGGTCAGCAGCGTGATGAACACGGCGCCGAAAAGGGTCCCGAAGACGTACATGGCCAGGACGCCCCGGTACTGGTCCGAATCGGGTCCGTACTTTTCGGAAACCATGGCGAATGACGGCTCCCGGTCCAGGGAGAACGTGGCCCCCACCGTCGCCTTCCCCATGCGGAGCAGAACAGCCAGGGGGAGGGCCAGCGCGATGGTGCCCAGCAGGTGGCCTACTTCCTGCAGCAGCAGGGCCGGCCCGGCCTTGAGCAGGCTGGGGAGGCTGGGGCCGATGTTGAACGCCAGCCTGGCCACCAGGATCAGGACAGCCACACCCACCAGGGCGGCCGCGACCCTTTGCAGGTCCAGCCCCAGGGGCTTGAACTTCTGGATGGAGACCAAAAGCCCGAGGATGAGACCCCAGACCATGGGGAAGATGACGATGGCGCCGATGCCGACATCAATCTTGGCCTGGCCGATGAACTGGACCGCGATGGCAATGACGAAGGCCAACGCGGCGACCGGCAGCGTCAGACGGGCGCCGGCCTTGTCTATCCGCGCGGGTTGGGTGCTGGTGCTCATGGCGTGCCTTCCTGGGTGGATGTTCGACGGCGGTATGCCGCTTTGACGTAGCGTGCTCTTTCGGTGGGGGTGGCGGCCGCGGCCGCGATGGTCCAGGCCAGCGCGGTGGCCGCCTCGAACATCACGCCGTAAGCCTCAGGGGAGTCGGCGAGGGCTTCGAACCCGTGGGAGTGGATTGCCACGTCGGCGCCCGGAATGCTGAGCCACGGATGCAGGGACGGGATGACCTGGGAGATGTTGCCCATGTCCGTGGAGCCGCCGGTGATGCCGGCCGAGGGCGAGGTGTCCTTGCCGAACACATCCATGGCCTCGGTCCAGTGCGCAGCCAGCGCGCTGTCCTGGAGGAGAGGCTCGTAGACCGGTTCTGTTGACTCGATGGTCAGCGTGGTTCCAGTGGCCAGGGCCGCACCCTCGAAGCAGCGCCGGACGCGCTCGTGCAGCGCCTCATATTCCGCAAGGGTGAAGGCCCGGCATTCAAACTCCACCACCGCCCGTTCCGGAATGATGTTCGTGACGTGCCCGGCCTCGGCCACGTACAAAGCTATGCGGTGGTCACCCGGGATTTGCTGGCGCAAAAGCCCGACGGCGACCTGGCTCAGCACCGCTGCGTCCGCGGCGTTCACGGCGAGATGCGGGGCTGCCGCCGCATGCGCGGCCTTTCCGGTGAACGTCGCCCTGTACCGGCCCACGGCCTGGGCGCTGGTGCCCGCCGGGTTATAGGTCACGCCGTCCTGGACGGGATGGACCATCAGGGCCAGGCCGACGCCGTCGAACGCCCCGCGTTCCAGAAGCAGGACCTTGCCGCCGCCGTGCTCCTCGGCGGGTGTTCCGATGGCCTTCAGGGTGATGCCGAGTTCGTCCACGTAGGGCCGCAGGGCAAGGGCGGCGGCCACCGAGGCGCCTGCGATCAGGTTGTGCCCGCAGGCGTGTCCGATGTCGGGAAGCGCATCGTATTCCACGCACAGGGCAACCGTCAGTTCGCCGCTTCCGGCGCTCGCGGTGAAGGCTGTGGGCAGGCCGCCGGTGCCGCGGTCCACCTCGAAGCCGCCGTCAGCCAGCAGCGATGCCGCCGCTTCGGCGGAGCGGACCTCCTCGAAGGACACCTCCCTGTTGGTGTGGATTTCGTGCGCCATGGCCTGGACCCGGGGCTTCCAGTCCTCCACGCGGTCGGCCAGGGCGGCGCGGAGAGTTGCCATGCCGGCTGTTGTGTCTGTCTGTTCCATGGGGATCTGCGGCTCCTGGTTTCTGCTGCTAGTAGGACAGGGACGGGAAGGGGGCGCCTGCTGCCCGCGTGGGCACCCAGATCGCCTTCGTTTGGGTGTACTCGTCCAGGACGCCGGGTCCGGACGAACGGCCGTGGCCCGAGTCGCCGAAGCCGCCGAACGGCACGGCCACGTGGATGGTCTTGTAGGAGTTGATCCAGAACGTGCCGGCCTTTACCGCGCGGGCAATGTGGTGCGCGCGGGAAACGTCGGACGTCCACACCGCACCGGCCAGGCCAAAGTTGGTGTTGTTCGCCCGGGCAATCGCCTCAGCCTCCGTGTCGAAGGCGTCCGCCCCGACGACAGGACCAAACACCTCTGTGGTTTCGAGCCGGTTCTCGGGCGTTACTCCGTCGAGCAGGGTCGGCATGACCCAGTGGCCGCCGGCCAGCGCGGACCCGGCCAGAGCGTTAGGGAGCGTTTCGCCGGTGACCCGGCGTCCGCCGTCGTGCATTCCTGCCTCGATGAGGGAGGTGACGGTGGCGAACTGCTGGGCCGTGATGATGGGGCCCACCTCGGTGTCCGCGCGCAGCGGGTCACCGATGCGCAGCCGGGCTGCCCGGTCCGCGACGAGCTCGACGAACTGGCCGTGCACGCTCCGTTCCACCAGGAGCCGTGAACCAGCCACGCAGGACTGCCCGGCTCCGGAGAAGATCGCCGCGATCGCACCGTCGGCGGCACGTTCCAGGTCGGCGTCCGCGAAGACGATGTTTGCGCTCTTGCCCCCCAGTTCCAGCAGGGCGGGAATCCCTGCCTGCGCCGCTGCGACGGCCACCCGGCGCCCGGTTGGGACGGAGCCGATGAAGCTGATTTTTCCCACTCGCCGGTCCGTGGTGAGGGCTGCGCCCACGGTCTGGCCCAGTCCTGCGGCCACGTTGAACGCGCCCGCCGGCACTCCCGCTTCGTGGGCCAGCTGGGCGAGCCGGACCGACGAGGCCGGGGTGAATTCGCTGGGCTTGATGATCACGGCGTTGCCCGCGGCCAGCGGTGCAGCGGAATTCCAGCCGGCCGTGAACAGCGGCGCGTTCCACGGCGTGATGGCGACGACGACACCCCAGGGGACGCGCTCGGTGTAGGTGTGCCACTCGCCGGGAACGGGAATGGTCTGGCCGGTGAGCTTGTCGGCCCAGCCGGCGTAGTAGCCGAACATTTCAGCCACCTTGAGCGCTTCAGCCCGGGTGTCGCGGATGGGCTTTCCGGTAGTGGCCGCCTCGAGGATGGCCAGTTCCTCCGCGTGTGCTTCAACCATTCGGCTGACGTTGCGCAGGATGGCCGCCCGTTCGAACCCGTTCAGCCCGCCCCACGTCTCTGCGCCGGCAACCGAGCTTTCCAGGATGGCGTTGGCGCCCTCCGCGCCGGGGTCGGCGTACGTGGCAAAGGCTTCGCCGGTGGCTGCGGCAGTGAGGGTGATGCCCTCGCCGCCGCCGGGAACCGTCCGGCCGTCGAGGAAGGCCCCCAGGCCGTCCGGGAACGCTGCGTCCAGAACCGCCCGGGCGGTGACTGCCGAGGATGAGGTGGGTGCTGTTGTGATGCTCAATGTGGTGGTCCTTCGGGGCTGGGCTTAGGCGGCGGTTGTGCTGCCGTTAGTGCTGTTGGGAGCCGTGCTGTTGGGTTCCGTGCTGGCAGGTGCGCCGGCGGGGGTGATGGCCGGGGCCACAGTCCGCGCGATCTCGGTGAAGTCCGCACGCGGTCCTAGGGCGGCCAGGGCTTCCTGCCATTGGCCGGCCACCGCCGACAGCAGGGCCGGGTTTTCGCCGATCTGTGCGGCGACCTCCACGGCGAGAGCGGCGTCCCGGGCCATGAGGCCGAGCGAGAAGCCTGAATCGTGCGTGCCGGAGAGCACCCAGTTGGGATACATGTTCGCGGACACCTTGCTGCCGCCGGAGGCTTCGCTGATGCTCGCCGCAGCCTTGGCGGGATCGATGCCGTAGGCCTTGGCGACGCCGAGGGCCTCACCTACGGAGACCAGGTTGGCCGCCGCCAGGACGTTGTTGAGGAGCTTGACCACATTGCCGCTGCCGGGTCCGCCGATGTGGCTGTACTTGCCGCCGGTGAGCGCGAGCAGGACGGGTTCGGCCGCGGCAAGGGCCGCGTCGGTTGCTCCGACGAAGGCGCTCAGTGTTCCGGTGGACGCCCCGTCGCGGCCGCCGGAGACCGGGGCGTCCACGAAGGCCGCCCCCTGTGCCTCGGCAAGGGAGGCCATGAGTTTGCTGGTGGCCGGTTCGGAGGTGGTGGTGTCGATGATCGCGACGGTTCCCGGCGCCGCCAGGAGTTGCGGCACGGTGGCCTCAACCGCGTTGGCTGCAGGCAGGGAGAGTACCGCGTAAGGAGTCCCGGCCAGATCTGCGATGTTCGCTGTGGTGGCGATTCCCGCCTCCGCCGCGGCGGCCCTGGCAGCCTCGGAAGGGTCGAAGCCGGTGACGTCCCAGCCGGCCTGGCGGAGCGTGGCGGCCATCGCTCCGCCCATGGCGCCGAGGCCAATGACGGCTATGCGGCGGTCGGTGTTGGTGTTCATGTACTACTCCCGGAGAAGGTGGGTGTGGTGAGGGTGAGTCAGCCGTGCGGAGGTCAGTCGAGGTAGATGTCGAGGTCTTTCCACAGCTGCTGCGTGCGGCGGATGGCGGCACGGCTGCGGTCTGGGTGCGCTGCCTCCATGCCCGCGAGCAGGCCGTAGACCAACGAGTTTGCGGCGGTAACGGACTGGAAGAAGGAGATCCCCTCCGAGGCCACCACCAGGAGGTGGTCAGCCACGGCTGCGAGGCGCCCGCGCCGCATGTCGCTGATGGCAATGACCTTCGCGCCGGCCTGCTTGGCGGCTTCGGCGGTGACGATGATCTGCCGGACGGAGCGCCACATGTTGATGACCACCAGGACGTCCCCGTCCCCGAGGGAATTGGCGCTGGACGCGAGATGGACGCCGCCGCGGTTCTCGAGGGTGATGGGGTACCCCATCGTGGAGCCCAGGTGGGCCATCACGCTGGCGGGGCCTGCGAAGGAGCCGAGCCCGACGACGGTGATGGACTTGGCGGTGGCCATGGCCGCGATGGCGGCCTCGGCGTCGTCGGCCGTATTGGAGTCCAGCGTCAGGCGCAGATTCTCGATGTCGTGGTTGAGCGCGTCATGCAGGGGACTGCGGTGTTCTCCGTGCTCGGTCAGGGTGTCCTCGGTGGAGATCATGACGAGGTACCGGGAGCGCAGTTCCCGCTGGAGATCTGGCCATCCCCGGTAGCCCAGGTGCTGGGCTGCGCGGACCACCGTGGAGTTGTTGACGTCCGCCCGCTGGGCGATCTCGGCGATGTCTGCGTAGGAGGAGAGCTGCGGATTGCGGGCGATGACATCAACCACCCGGCTTTGCGCCTTGGTCAGCGGAACGTCCGGAAGGGCGTCCCCAAGCCACGCATGTGATGCGCTGGCGGCGCCGGTGCCAGCGCCGGTGCCCGAGGCGCTGGCTGCAAGATCGACAGCGTTGGTGTTCAAGTCCAGACCCTCTTCTGTAAGGTGGTTCACTCTGCAAGGCTGATTGCATCAAATGTACTCTGCAATCCTGTTTGCGGCTAGGGGTTTTGCCCAGAAAAGGGTTCCGCGGCATCGCCGACGCCGTTGTGGTGGCTGCCCAACTGCGCCACCATGATGGTATGAACGCTGAATCACCGAGGACCGGAGAGCTAAACGTTCCCCAGGCGTTCCTGCTTCTGGCAACGAACGACAAGGACGGCGAACCGGAAGTTCCGCAGCCCGTGCTTAGGGCCGCTTTGGCAGGGGCCATACTGGCTGAGCTGGATCTGCTGGGGGCAATCGAGCTGCAGGGAAAGCACGTGAGGGCTACCGGTGCCGCTCCGGAATCCGACTTCCAGCACCAGCTGGAGCTCATCCGTGACAAATCACGGCCGCACACCCCCAGGCGGTGGGTGTCCATGCTGGAAAGCCGCGCCGAACTGCACCGCGTGTACGAGGGGATGACGGCCCTTGGCATCGTGGACCACGTCGGTGAAAAACACCTCGGACTGTTCAGGACCACGCGGTACCCGGAAAGGGACCACGCCCCGGAAGCGGGGCTCCTCGAAAAGGCCCAGGCCGCACTCGGGGGTGCGCCGGCTGATCCCAGGACCACCGCGCTGCTGGCGCTGCTCCGGGCCACGGGGCTGATCGACAAGGTCTTTCCGGCAGCAGATCAGAACCGCATCAGGGAACTGACCCACGACCATTGGCCTGCCCGCGCTGTGGCGGACGAACTGCGCATGATCAAACTGGCGGAGGCGGAAGCCGCAACCTAGACAACCGACTCCGGCCGGACGCCCCAGGTCATCTTCCGGATGGTCTCGCGCTGCAGCCCGCTCAGCGCCACGAGCTCATAGTCATCCATGACGCCGAGCCGGCGTGCGGCGGCCAAGAGCTTCAGGCGCCGTTCCTCAAGGTCCGCCTTCGATTCTTCAAGCTCGGCCAGCTCGGTCTTCAGCCGGCTGATCACCGCAAGATGCTGCTTAACAGGCAGACCGGAGGGCAGCAGATCGTCGGATGACAGTCCGATGGTCCGGACTGCCCAGCGGGAGAGCTCTGAGGCCTCAGCCAGGCTCGCAACCTTCATGCCGTCACGGAGCGCCTGGGCAATCTGCTGGTTCAGGCGGACGGAGAGCGCGCGCATGCTGCTGGCATTGAACGAAAGCCGCTGCCGGTCTTTCCGGAGGAGTTCCCGGATCTTTTCCGCCTGAACAACGCCCGGGTCCGTTTTTGGTGCTCCCCGATAGCGGTAATACACGGCATTTTCATGCCTTGGATGTGGGTCCAGCATGCCTAGAAGGCTAGACAGAACGGGCCGGCCGCGGAAATACCTAAAGTGCGTGGAGCCATACTGAAATCCTTTGGCCGTGCCCCTTGGCCGCGGCTTCGCCCATGCCACTGGCAGGCAGAGCCCGCGGTTTCATGTGGGAAGCACTCCCGTGGCTGTGTCAGGCCACCGACGGGCCATAAGGGACGCTTATCCGTCCACGCACTTTAGGTCTTATCCATAGCGGCCAGGATTCCCTAGGGTCGAAGAAGCGAGTACCGCTCCCTCCTGAATCCCTAGGAAGAGACCATGTCTGAATTTGAACCCGCATCGCGGGTGTCCCGCATCAAGTCCTCCGCCAGCGTGGCCGCCGCTGCCCGTGTGCGTGAGCTGAAGGCGGAAGGGCGCCGGATCCTGGACCTGACGGTCGGCGAGCCAGACTTTGACACCCCCGAGCACATCAAGGCCGCAGCCGTCGCGGCGATCAGCCAGGGGGAGACCAAATACACTTCCGTCACCGGAACCCCCGCCCTGCAGCAGGCCATCCTGCAGACCATCGAGTTGCGCACCGGCCTGCACTACACCCTGGCTGAGATCACCATCGGCGGCGGCGCCAAGCAGGTGATTTTCACGGCCTTCATGGCCTCCCTCGACGCCGGCGACGAAGTGGTGGTGCCCGCCCCCTTCTGGGTCTCCTACCCGGACATGGTGCTCGCCAACGACGGCACACCCGTCGTCGTTCCCTGCGGCGAGGAGGTCGGGTTCAAGCTCACGCCGGAAGCCCTGGCCGGCGTCCTCAACGAGCGCACCAAATGGGTCATCCTGAACACGCCGTCCAACCCCACCGGGGCCGTCTACTCTCCGGGGGAACTGCGCGCGCTCGCCGACGTCCTCGCTGACTTCCCGCACGTCTACGTCCTCACGGACGAAATCTACGACCAGATCTACTTCGGCGAAGGCCGGCTGACCAGCCTGGTGGAGGTGGCCCCCGAGCTGAAGGACCGCATCCTCGCCGTCAACGGCGTGTCCAAGGCCTACGCCATGACCGGTTGGCGGTTGGGATACGCGGCCGGGCCCGCTCCGCTGATCGCCGCGATCAACAAGCTCCAGTCCCAGATCTCCTCCTGCCCGTCCTCGGTGAGCCAGGCTGCCAGCGCCGCCGCGCTCACCGGTGACCAGGGCTTAGTGCTGGAGAGCGTCGAGATTTACCGCAGCCGGCGCGATGCGGCAGTCGCCGGACTTAACGCCGTCGATGGCCTGTCATGCACGACGCCGGAAGGCGCCTTCTACGCCTACGTCAACTGCGCGGGGGCCATCGGGAAGACGACACCGGAAGGTACCGTCGTCCGCGACGACCAGGACTTTGTCCTCTACCTGCTCGACCACGCGTCCGTGGCGGCGATCCCGGGATCGGCCTACGGGCTGGGGCCGTACTTCCGCATCTCCTATGCCACCAGCCTCGACACCATCGAAGAATCCATCGCCGCCATCGACAAGGCCGTCCAGGCCCTCAGCTGATCCGCACCCAACGAAGGAAAACTGCCGTGATACACGTCAAGACCAATATCGACCGACCCGACGCCGACGCCGTCAGCCGCCTCGCAAAATTCTCGTCCGCCACCATCCACGAGGCACAGGGACGAAAAGGAGCGCTGAGCTCCAAGATCAAGCCGATCGACAGGAGCATGTCCTTCTGCGGGCCCGCTACGACGGTCCGGTGCGCGCCCAGGGACAACCTCATGCTGCAGGTGGCCATCCACTACGCGGAGGCCGGGGACGTCATCCTGGCCGCGGCGGGGGAGTACGAGGAAGCCGGAACGTTCGGCGACGTCCTCGGCAACGCGATGAAGGCCAAGGGCCTCGCGGGCCTGGTGACGGACTCCGGTGTCCGCGACACCCAGGACCTCATCGAACTGGGCCTGCCCGTCTTCTCCGGCAGCATCTCCATCAAGGGCACCGTGAAGGAAACCGTCGGACCCATCAACCACCCGGTGGTCTTCGGCGACGAGATCATCTACCCCGGCGACGTCCTCCGCGGCGACGCTGACGGCGTTGTGGTGGTCCGGAAAGACGAGATCGAGGAAGTCATCCGCCTCTCGCAGGAACGTGACGACGCCGAGCGCGAACTCATCGGCCTGTACAAGGCCGGCGGCACCACCATTGAACTGTGCAACCTCACCGAGGTGCTGAAAGCCAAGGGCCTGCTCGTCGAACAGGCGTAGTCAGGTAGCGGTCTAGCAGGTGTGCTTCGTGCTCCGCGGCCTTCCTCCTATGTTTCGTGAACGCGGATTCCGGGCAGGTTGGCTTCACTCAGCCCGTTTCGGGACAATCTGGATCCGGGCAACGGGGGTGCGGTGGAGCGGTAGCTGTGGCCGGTTGGCGTGGTGATTTCTATGGTGTGCCGGGGTCCTGGTCTGGGTTGTGCCTTCCAGCCGGGCAGTTCCTTGGTGTGGTTGCAGGCCTCGCAGAGTCCCGCGCCGTTGCCCAGGGATGTTGGGCCGTCACCGTGCCAGGGGATGATGTGGTCGAGGTGGCGGATTGGGGCGTCGCAGTATGGCGTGCGGCAGGTGTCATCGCGGATTTGGATGAAGCGGCGCAGTGGGGCCGGGAAGAGCCGCCTCCGGGCGTCCATGCCTACCAGGTCGCCGGTCTCCGGTTCCGTGTACAGCCGGCGGAGCCAAACCTTCAACTCTCTTACGGCGTGCTTCTGGCCTGTGGTTGAGTGGGACGCGTTTGAGCGTCCAGCCCGGGGTTCTTGTCCCTGCATCGGTGGTTGTTCCGGTGCTTGTTGGCGTTCCGGTGCCTCTTCGTCGCTGATGAGGTTGCGGGCCCAGGCGGCGGGCACGATGCCGTAGCCAGCAAGCCTTGCGGGTTCGCTGTCGGCTTGGAGGAGGGCGCGGTCGGTCATGACGACGTTGAGTTCGATCCCGGTGATGCCGCCGGGGATGCCGGTGGTCCATTCGACGAGGGTGTCGGCCTTGATCTGCCCCAGGCTGCGCGGGTCGCCGGCGGCGTGGAGGGCGTCGGCGTGCCGGGTCAGGGCCGCGTACACGGCGACCCCCTGATGGGCGGGCAGCAGGGCTGTCAGGTAAGTCATGCAGTCCGGTGCCGGGCGCAGGCTCACGGACCGCTCCGACGCGGCGTGGCTCGCCCTCTGCGTCACCGAGCGCGAGTCCCTGCGGGTGGCGGCGGCCCTTACCGTGGCGATGACGGCTCTGGTTCCGGCGCCGGCGAAGGTTCCGGTGTCGGCGGCGAGTTCCTCATCCACGGCGGTCCGGTCGGCCACAGCCAGGCAGGCTGTCTCTTTCACGACATACAAGGCGCGCTCTTCATTGAGCTGGCCGGTGTCCAGGGCGGCCAAGGTGTGCGGCATCTCGGTGACGAGCGCCTTCGACATGCCGAGCAGCCGGCCGCCGCGATGCGGGGATTCGCCGCGGGCCAGCGCGATCTGCTCACCCGCACCCATGCACTGTTCTTTGGGACGTTTCCTGCCCAGATCCTCAGCCGACAGCTTAGGGCTGTTCAGCGCCACGGGTTCGGCTTGTTCCTCACGCTGCCGGATCTCGAAAGCGACGGCAAGCCGCGCCTGCTGCCCGGCAATCATGCACTTCGCCTTCTCAAACGCCTGCATCTGGTCGATCAGCCCTGGACCGTCGGCGGTGAGGTCCGCCCTCAAAGGGACAGCAGCCGCCCAGAACCGATCCGCGACACTCAGCCGAGGTGTATCAGCGCCGGAGGCAGTGGAGTCGGCGCTAGAGGCGTCCGCGAACAGGACGTCGGCAAACAGGGCTTCGGGAAAGGGGGCCTCCGGCAAAGATGCCGGATACGCTGCGTCGAGGTCGTCGTCAAAGGGAAACCCGTCGTCCGCGAACCCGTCGAATGGAAGAGCTCGATCCGCGAATCCGTCCTCGGGAAACGCGATAAAAGGAAAACCAACGCAGGACGGACCGGCCTCGGGAAACACGTCAGCGTGCAGGACGTCGCCATGCGGCGCCGCGCCTTTCAGCGCTAAACTTCGGATGCCTTCCATGAATACAGTCTGCCAAGGGGCACCGACATTTAAAGGGTAGATCGTCTTGGATCCCCCGAGAACGAAACTGGGTAGCAGGTCAAGGCGTTCCCGGCGGTCAGAACGCCCTGAGGTGCCGCCCAGTTGGGCCGCCGGAGGGGTAGGGCCGGTCAATCGCGGTGCGGCACCAGGTAGGCCGGGGCGCCAACGACGGCATCCTCCAAAAACCAGATCGTCGATCCGCTGCTGCTGACCGGCATGATGCTGCCCTCAAACACGAAAACCGGATTGCCCGAGCGGTCCTCAGGGCGCCAAAACCCATTGGCGGGGCAGTGTGAACCGCTTTTAGCCATTAGTCCCAGGCTTGCGCCGGAAGTTCTCCTGGTGGTGCTGATCTTTTTCATTGCAGGCTCCCCAATGATTGGTTGCAAAAATGTTGCCGCAATTTCTCGGCATGCTTCCAATATTAGAATCCTGGGCGCTTTGCTACTAAGACCAATGATAGGTGGCCTAATAAGCTGAGGTTATGAGCTGGCTACCGCGCGTATTTATTGCTCAGCATTTCCTGGAGCATTTCCTTCAGCACCAGAAGCACCGCCGACGCCGCCTCGGAGAGCGGGTCATGGTCCGGCGTGCACAGCGCTATCTTGCACTGCAGCGCGGGGTCCACGATCCGCAGGACATGGAAGTCCTCCTCGTGGAACAGGGCGTCAGCGGCTGACTTGGGCATGATCGTGGCGCCCAGGTCCGCGCGCAGGAGCCGGGCCAGCGACGGCACCGACTCCACCTCACCCACCAGCTGGAGTTTGAGCCCGCGGCTGTCAAGGCCGCCTTCCACCACCTGGCGCAGGGTGTGGATCTTCTCGGGGAGGAACAGCCCGAAGCCGGCGGCTTCCTCCAGCGTGATTTCGCCATTGTCCGGTGCCGCCCCGAACCTGTCGGCGTTGACCACAAAGTGCAGATCCTCAATGATCATGGTGGTGAACTGGACGCCGCGGATGGGGCCGGGCTCGTAGATGAGTGCCATGTCCAGCCGGCCGTTCTTGATCGCTTCGCTCAGCACGCCGCCGTAGATTTCCGTGACATGCAGGACGATGTCCGGGTACCGGCGGCCCACTTCGCCGATGATCCGCGGGGTCAGGCTCGACGCCATGCTGTACGGGGCGATGGCAATGGAGACGCGCCCGGAGGGTGCCGCCCCTGACGCGGCGACGTCCTGCCGCGCCTGCTCCACCAGCCGCAGGATGGACTGGGCGTGCCGGTACAGCGTGTGCCCGGCGGCCGTGGGCTTGACGCCCTGCTTGCTGCGGATCAGCAGGCGCTGCTTCAGATCCGTTTCCAGGGCCGACACCTGCTGGCTGAGGGCCGGCTGGGCCACATGCAGCGCCGCCGCAGCCTTGGTGATGCTTCCCGAATCCACGATCTGGACGAAGTACGCAAGCTTCCGTGTATCCATGGCCGCCTTCTCTCTCTGCAGCGTCCCGGACCCGGAAAGGTCATAAGCGGATGTAGTGGAGGGATACGCAATAAGTCTTTGTGTGATCCACATCGCAGACACTAGGTTGAACCCAGAACGCTATTTCACTAATCGTACATTCTAGCTCCTCCGGTGGCATGCAATTTTGAGATGACATCAGATGCATTTTGCATATGACGATGTTTACCGGAATGGGCGCCTCCTTTTTACATTTCTGAAATATGTGCTCCATAGCTTGAATGCATTCGCGATTCCGCGGCGGCACGGAAGATTCTGATGATGGAAATGAGGTGACACGCATGAGGGCAGCACTCCACACGGCACCCGTCATAACCGGCACCTATCCCGTGACATGGATTACGTCTTTGTGTGAGCCAATTCGCGGTGCCAGACTTTTTGACAGACGCCCGGCAGTCCGGGCCGCCGGACCGCAAGCCCCGCACAGGGCAGGTTCCCGGCACTCACTTCACTACCGGAAGCTGACCTTCGCGCCCCGCGGCGCAACGAAGCAGCCAACACCCCAGGAGGGCTCACATGGGACCCACAGTTGATCTCGTGGCAGATCTCGGAGAAGGCTTCGGCGCCTACTCGATGGGCGACGACGCGGCCTTGCTCGAGGTGGTTTCCAGCGCCAACATCGCCTGTGGATTCCACGCCGGTGACCCCGACATCATGAACGCCACCGTCGCCGAATGCGTGCGCCGCGGCGTCAGCGTCGGCGCACATCCCAGCTTCCCCGACCTCCGGGGCTTCGGCCGCCGCGCCATGGACCTCACCGCGGACGAGGTCCGCAACGACGTCCTCTACCAGTTCGGCGCACTGAGCGCCTTCGCCGCGTACCACGGCACCGGCGTCGCCCACATCGCACCCCACGGCCGCCTCGGGAACCTCGTGGCCACCCGTGCCGACTACGCCGAAGCTGTGGCCGACGCCGCCGCCCGTATCAGCCCGGACCTGATAGTCCTTGCCCAGGACGGCGAACTGGCCGACGCCGCAGCAGCGCGGCAGCTCCCGGTGGGCATCGTGGGCATCGCTGACCGCGCCTACGAGGCAGACGGCACCCTGGTGCCGCGCAGCCGCCCCGGCGCCGTCATCCACGACCCGTCAGCCATCGTGGACCGCACCATCCGGATGGTCTGCGAAGGGCTCATCGAAACCGTGGCCGGCACCGACCTGCCGATCGTCGCCGACACCGTCCTGCTGCACGGGGACACCCCCGGCGCCGTCCAGCTGGCCCGCCAGGTCCGGGCCGAACTTGAACGCGCCGGCGTGACCATCGCCCCGCTCGCCCAGGTGCTCGCCGCCAAAGTGAAGGCTGCCTGACATGGCCGCCACCACCACGCCCACTCCGGTGGACGTCTTCGAGTCCGGGGACGCCGCACTGCGCGTCGTCGCCTTTTCCTCCAACAGCGAGGCCAACTGGAGCACCGTGCATTCCCTCGCCGAATGGCTGGAGGCGGCAGGGGCCGACGGCGTCCACGGCGCAGTGCCCACGTACGACTCCCTGCTCGTGGAATTCGACCCCGGCGTCACCTCCGCACGCCAGGTCCGGGCCTTTGTCCTCCTGGGACTGCGCCAGCTGGACTTCATCGGTGCGTCTGCCCGGGCGCCCCGCGAGTTCAGCGTCCCCGTGGTCTACGGCGGCGAGTACGGCCCTGACCTGGAACGCGTCGCCGAGCACGAGCAGCTGCCGGTCGAGGAGATCATCGCCCTGCACACCGCCAAGTCCTACGTCATCCGCTGCCTCGGCGCCCCCGCCGGCTCGCCCATGATGGACGGCCCCGATTTCCCGCTCCCGGTGCCGCGGCTGAAGGACCCCCGCCTGTCCGTTCCGGCAGGTGCCGTTGCCGTCGCGGGCCGGCAGGCGGTCATCGCCCCGGCGGTGGCGCCCGGCGGATGGTGCGTCATCGGCCAGACACCCCTGGCGGTTCTCGACGCCACCATCGAACCGCTGGTTCCCTACGTTCCCGGCGACCTGCTGCGGTTCCACCAGATCCAGCCCGAAGAATTCGCCGGCTACGTCGGCCGGAAACTGGAGGCGGCACGATGAGCGGCTCCCTGATCATCCAGCAGCCCGGCAACTCGGTGGTCACCGACCTGGGCCGTTTCCGCGGACCTCGGTTCGGGCTGCCCGTGAACGGTGCGCTGGACCAGTTCTCCGCACGCGCCGCGAACATCCTCGCCGGCAACGACGACGGCGCGCCGCTGCTGGAGATCACCGCCCTGGACTTCCGGATGCGTGCCACCACGGACATCCTCATCGCCGTAACCGGTGCGCCCCTGCACCTCACCGTGGGCGGCCACGAATGCCAGCAGTGGGAACCGGTCTCCGTCCGTGCCGGCGAAACGGTGGCCGTCCGGCAGATCACCGGCGGGCTGCGCGCCTACCTGGCCATCCACGGCTCGGTGGAGGCCCCCGTCCTGTTCGGAAGCTGCGCCCCGGACACCGTCGTCGGATTTGGCCTTCGCCTGGCCGAAGGCACTGAACTCAAGACCTCGCGGAGCGTCCCGCCCATCCGGCAGCCGTACTTCGACCTGCCGCTGTTCCGGCTGGGACTGACCCGGCCTGAATTCAGCAGCCACTCGATAGTGGAGGTTACGGACGGGCCCGACGTGGACGAATTCGGCGACACCGCCGGCCTGCTCTACACCACCGAATACACCGTCAGCGCCCGGAGCAACCACATCGGACTGCGCCTCGGCGGGGACCTTCCCGAACGCCAGTCGAGCGCCGAGGTGCTCTCCCGAGGCGTCCCGGTGGGAGCGATCGAGGTGCCGTCCCGGGATGAACTCCTGGTGCTGCACCGCGGCCGCGGAGTCACCGCCGGCTACCCCGTCCTCGCGGTGGTCACTAGCCGCTCACTGGACGTGCTGGCCCAGGCCCGGCCGGGCCACACCATAACCTTCCGCAGGACCACCGTCCCCGACGCTACAGCGAAGTACCGGGCGGCCCTGCGGGAACTGGAGAACCTCCGTTCAACAGTCAGCACCGTCTTCGCCCTCCTCGGCATCGGCAGCCAGCCCGGCTGGCGACAACTCGCCCCGGCGGCCGGAAGCTAACACCCCTCGCGTCAGAACCAAAGCCTTGTTACCATCCCCCTTAGTAAGGAAAGCCATGTCAACTTCTACGCACGCGGCCCAGCCGCAAGAGCGGCTCAGCAGCAAGCAGACCCGCAAAGTCGTGACTGCCGGCTGCGTCGGCATTTTCGTGGAGCTCTACGACAACGGCATCTTCGCCTTCATGGCCGGAACGCTTGCCCTTGTCTTCCTGGCACCCGGAAACCCGGACAACGCCCTGTTGTTTGTCTTCGCCGGCTACGCTGTGTCCTTTTTCGTACGCCCCCTCGGCGCCGTCGTCTGCGGCGTCCTGGGGGACCGGATCGGACGGCAAAAACTGTTGGTCTTCGTCATCCTGCTGATTAGCGTCGCCACGGCGGGCATCGGCTTGCTGCCGGCCTACTCGGCCATCGGCATTGCCGCCCCGATCCTGCTGGTGCTCCTCCGCATGCTGCAGGGCTTCTCCGTTGGCGGCGAAGCCGCCGGCGCCATGACCTTCCTCGCCGAGCACGCCCCTGAAGGCAAGCGCGGCGTCATCACCTCCTACGCACAGATCGCCTCTTTCGCAGCGCTGCTCACCGGCACCCTCGTGGCCTACTCCATGTCACCCTGGCTCACCCAGGCCGCGATCGACGGCGGCGGCTTCGGCTCGTTCGCATGGCGCATTCCGTTCCTGGTCGCCATCCCCATGGGCGTCATCGGCTGGTACATCCGCAAGGCCATCGCGGACACCCCCAACTTCGTGAAGCTGAAGGAAGAGGGCGGGCTGTCCAAGAACCCGCTGAAGGAAGCCTTCGCCTCCCCCGAACACCGCCGTGCCATGCTCCTGGCCCTGTTCATCCCGCTGATGAACGGATCCGGCTACTACGTCCTGTTCTCCTACATGCCCACGTTCCTGAAGGGCAAGCAGCTCAACTTCACCATCGGCGAGGCACTTCTCGTCACCGCCTGCAGCCTGGTGGTCATCTGCATCGCCATCCCGTTCATGGGCGCCCTCTCTGACCGCGTCGGCCGCAAGAAGGTCATCGCGGGCTCCGCAATCGCCATGGCCATCCTCGGAATCCCGGCCTACGCCCTGATCGCCACCGGCGAGATGGCACTGGCCATCCTGGGTGCCTCCATCATGGCAGTGGTCTTTGCCGGCCACACCGCAGTGATCCACATCCTGATCGTCGAGCTGTTCCCCACCCGCGTGCGGTACTCCGCCTACGGCCTGGGCTACAACATCTCGTCGGCGCTCTTCGGCGGCACCGCGCCGCTGCTGATGACCTGGCTGATCTCCTCCACCGGCAACATCTACATGCCGGCCTTCTACGCGGTCATCACCGCGCTGGGCACCCTCGCCGCCGTCAGCACGGTCAAGGACCGGGCACACCTGCCGCTCCGCGACGCCTAACCAACCACCATCCGAACAGCAGTGCGCTGCCCCAACGGCAGCGCACTGCACCACTTGCGGGGCACCAGCGCCGCCGCACCCACCAGGAGACTTACATGCCTTTTTCTGACTACTCAACAGCCGTCGTCACCGGCGCGTCCACCGGAATGGGCGCCGCGATCGCCGAACGCCTGGCGAAGCGGGGACTCACGGTCCACGCGCTGGCCCGCAACGAGGAGCGGCTGAAGGAACTGGCCGACAAGACCGGGGCCGTACCCCACGTCGTCGACCTCACCGACACCGCGGCGCTGGCCGCCGTCGTCGGTGAACTCGAAGTGGACGTACTGGTGAACTGTGCCGGTGTGTCCCGGCCCGGGAACATCCTGGACTCCAGCGAGGGCGACATCGATGAACTCATTGACGTCAACCTGCGCGGTCTGCTGCAGCTGACCCGGCTGGTGTTGCCGGGCATGGTGGAGCGCGACCGCGGGCACGTCATCAACATCAGCTCCATCGCCGGCCTCTACAACTTCTACGGCCACACCGTCTATCACGCCACCAAGGCCGCGGTGCACCAGATCTCCCGGCAGCTGCGCAACGACACGGTGGGCAAGCGCATCCGCGTCACCGAGATCTGCCCCGGACGCGTCGAAACCGAGATCTTCGGACGGAACATGGGCGGCACCCCCGAGGCCATGGAAGAAGCGTGGAAGACGTACTACGAAGGCTACGAGTCGCTGACCACGGACGACATCGTCAACGCGATGGACTACGCGATCGAAACGCCCCGGCACGTGAACGTGGGCATGCTGGAACTTATGCCCACCTTCCAGGTCCCCGGCGGCCTCACGTTCGACCGGCGCTAGCCGCTCAGTCCCGCCCTTCCGCCCTGCCCCCACTTCACCCGCAAGACCGATAGGTTTCCCGATGCAAACAGTCCGCACCGTCAGCTTCCCCGACCGGCAACTGCTCGCCGATCTTTCACCCCTTCCCGCAGGGCTCAGAGGAGTCGTGTGGGACCTGAAGTCGGATCCCGACGGCGGGACGCTGGAGGAGATCGACGGCGTCATCCTCCCGTACATCGACGCCGCCGCGGTGCTGGGATCCCTCGCCAGGGTTGAGGACCTGAAGTTCGTCCAGACGCAGTCCACCGGCTACGACGGGGTCGTCGAGGCGGCCGGTCCGGCGGCCGGCGTCGCGAATGCCTCCGGTGTGCATGCGGCCGCGACGGCGGAACTTGCCGTGGGGCTGATCCTGGCGAAGCTGCGCGGCATCGACCAGGCCGTCCGGGACCAGCAGTACGGCCTCTGGCGTCCGGAGCGGCGCCAGTCCCTCGCGGACCGGCGCGTGCTGCTGGTGGGCGTCGGCGGGATCGGGCATGAGATCGCCCGCCGCCTGGAGCCCTTCGAAGTCACGGTCACGCGGGTGGGGAGTTCGGCCCGCACCGACAAGCACGGCGAAGTGCACGCATCTTCCGAGCTGACCGCGCTCGCTGCGACGCACGACATCCTGGTGACCGTGCTGCCGCTGAACGAGCAGACGCACCAGCTGATTGGCGAAGAGGTCCTCGCAGCCCTGCCGGACGGTGCCCTGGTGGTGAACGTCGGCCGCGGCCCGGTGGTGGACACCGCCGCCCTGACCAAGGAAGTCCTGTCCGGGCGCCTGCAGTGCGCGCTCGACGTCGTTGATCCGGAACCGCTTCCGCAGGACCATGCGCTGTGGTCCACGCCCAACGCGCTGATCACCCCGCACGTCGGCGGCAACGCCTCGGCTTTCCAGCCCAGGATCCTCAAGCTCCTCCGGAAGCAGCTCGAAGCCCTGGCCGCCGGGCAGGCCCCGGCGAACCTCGTGCAGAACGGTCCCTTCTCATGAATTCACTGTTTGATTTGACCGGACGGGTTGCGTTGGTGACCGGTTCGAGCCGGGGGATCGGCAACGCCCTGGCCCGGGCCCTGGCCGACTCCGGTGCCACCGTGGTGCTGAACGGCATCAATGCCGAACGGCTCAAGGACGCCGAAGCGGCGATGACCGCCGAGTACGCACCGGGGCGGGTGCACAGCTGTGCGTTCGACGTCACCAGCGACTCCGAGGCGGCGCGGGGCATTGCGTGGGTCGAGGAGAACGTTGGGCCGCTGGAGATCCTGGTGAACAACGCCGGCATCCAGCACAGGGTGCCGATGCTGGAGCTGGATGTGAAGGACTGGGAGCGGGTTATCTCCACCGATCTGACCAGCGCTTTCCTGGTCGGCCGGGAAGCGGCCCGGCACATGATCACCCGGGGCCGCGGCAAGATCATCAATATCTGCTCGGTGCAGACCGACCTCGCGCGTCCCACCATCGCCCCCTACATCGCGGCCAAGGGCGGGCTGCGGAACCTGACCCGCGCCATGACCGCCGAATGGGCCGGGTCGGGCCTGCAGATCAACGGCATCGCGCCCGGGTACATCCATACCGAGATGACGCAGAACCTGGTGGACGACGAGGAGTTCAACGCCTGGATCCTGGGCCGCACGCCGGCGCACCGGTGGGGCACCGTCCAGGACCTGGCCGGCCCGGCGGTATGGCTGGCGTCCAGCGGCTCGGACTTCGTGAACGGCCAGACCATCTTCATCGACGGCGGAATGACGGTGGTGGTCTGATGTCCACAAGCACAGCCCTTCCTGTCTCCGGTCCTGCCGTCGTCGCCCACGCCAAAGGCGACCTGCGGATCGACGACCTCTCCCTCAGCGCTCCCGCTGCGGATGAGGCCGTCGTCGAGGTCCTGTATGGCGGCATCTGCGGTTCGGACCTGCACTACTGGCTGCACGGTGCCGCCGGTGAGTCGATCCTGAAGGCGCCCCTGGTGCTCGGGCACGAGATCTCCGGCCGGGTGGTCCGTGCCGCGGCGGACGGGACCGGCCCCGCCGCCGGCACCCCGGTAGCGGTCCATCCGGCCACCCCGGGCCCGGGCGCGGCCCGGTATCCGGCGGACCGGCCCAACCTCTCGCCCGGCTGCACCTACCTCGGCAGCGCCGCCCGCTACCCGCACACCGACGGGGCGTTCAGCCGGTACGTGAACCTGCCGGTGCGGATGCTGCGGGCGTTGCCGGAAGGCCTCGACCTGCGCACCGCGGCGCTGATTGAACCGGCATCCGTGGCCTGGCATGCGGTGTCCCGGGCCGGAGGCGTCGCGGGCAAGACCGCGCTGGTGATCGGCAGCGGCCCCATCGGGGCGCTGGCCGTCGCGGTGCTGAAGCGGGCCGGCGCCGGCCGGATCGTCGCCGTCGACATGCACGCCAAACCGCTCGAAATTGCCGCGGCCGTGGGGGCGGATCAGATGCTGGCCGCCGGCGACGCCGAGGCGATCGCCGCCGTCGAAGCGGACATTGTCATTGAGTCCTCCGGCAACCACCACGGCCTGGCCTCGGCCATCCAGGGCGCCGCGCGCGGCGGGACAGTGGTGATGGTCGGGCTGCTGCCCACCGGCCCGCAGCCGGTGCTGATCTCCCTGGCCATCACCCGGGAACTCGACCTGAAGGGCTCCTTCCGCTTCAACGATGAAATCGATGACGTCATCGCCGCACTGGCCGACGGCACCCTGCACATCGAACCGGTCATCACCCACGAATTTCCGGTAGAGGCGGCCGTCGAGGCCTTCGGGGTCGCCCGCAACTCCGCGGAATCCGGCAAGGTGCTGCTGAGCTTTGGCTCCGCAGGTAAGTGAAGGACGAAGATATGATCACGAACCTCCCGCCTTTGGTTGTCATGGGCGTATCCGGCTGCGGAAAGTCCACCATCGGCGCCCGGTTGGGGGAGCGGCTGGGGCTGCCCTTCTTTGACGGGGACGACTTCCATCCTCCCGCCAACAAGGCCAAGATGGCTGCCGGAATCCCGCTCGACGACGACGACCGGGCGCCGTGGCTCGCCGAAATCGGTGCCGCCCTGGCAACGCCGGCCGAGGGTGCCGGCTCCCGCATCATCGCCTGCTCGGCGCTCAAGCGCAGCTACCGCGACCTCTTGCGCAGCTTCGCACCGGATCTGGTGTTCATTCATCTCTCCGGCGAGGCCGCAACCATTTCCCGGCGGCTGAGCGGCCGGGCGCACGAATACATGCCGAGCAGTCTGCTCGCCTCCCAGCTGGCCACGCTCGAACCACTGGCATCGGATGAGGCCCATGTTCTTGTGGACATCCTCGATGATCCGGCGTCGTTGGTAGAGGGGATCGCCAGGCAGTTGGAAACAAACGGCAGCCGGGCCTCCGTCGACGCCGGGGCATAGGGCCGGTGGTTGAGCCTGTCGAATCCTGGGTTTCGACAAGCTCAACCACCGGGGGTGCACCGGGGGACTCTGGGCTACCGTGGACTGGAAAACTACACAGTGCCACTCGTGGCGGGGGAACGGGGTAACAATGCGCAGCTTCACGTCCGTAGAGCGTCGAATCGATGAACGTGCACATCGGCTCCTGGACCGGGCGGCTGCCGACGGCGTCCGTTCGAGGCTCCTCGAGTTTGCCGTCTTTGGCTTGAAGCAGGCCTGGGCGTGCATCTTTGGCGCCGCGCTCCTCGCGGTGATCCTGGCGGCCCGCCTGTGGTACCCGGACGACGCTGCCCTGGCCAGGAATGACTTCCTGACACTCGCGGCGGTTGCCATCCAGATCCTGATGATTGCCACGCGGCTGGAAACTGCCCGTGAATTGCGCGTGATTGTTCTCTTCCATCTGGTGGGCACGGTGATGGAGCTGTTCAAGACCGACGTCGGGTCGTGGACCTACGAGGCCGAGGGCTTCCTGCGCATCGGGTCGGTTCCGCTCTTCAGCGGTTTCATGTACGCGGCGGTCGGGTCCTATATGGTCCGTGTCTTCCGGCTCTTCGACCTGCGCTTCGCCGGCTATCCGCGGCGGTGGGTCACGGCGATCCTGGCTGCGGCCATCTACGCGAACTTCTTCACGCACCACTACATCTTTGACGCCCGCTGGATTCTGCTGGCCGCCGTCGTGGTGATCTTCGGCCGGTGCCTGATGCACTTCCGGGTGTTCCGCAGGCAGTTCCGAATGCCCCTGGTCCTGGCGTTCCTGCTCGTGGCCCTCTTTATTTGGATCGCCGAGAACATCGCGACCTGGTCCGGGGCCTGGCTGTACCCCAGCCAGCTCGCCGGCTGGCAGATGGTCTCACTCGACAAACTCGTCTCGTGGTTCCTGCTGATGATCATTTCGGTGGTTCTGGTGGCATGGGTCTACAAGCCGTCCCCGCCCGGAGAGGACGGGGATGCCAGCGACGGCACGACGGAAGCCGGCGAGTCTCCTGCTATTACCGCGGCCACCGCGGAACGCTAGCAGACGACGCCGGGACCTCCCGCCGTCGGCCGTCGCGGCCGGCTCCATTCGCCCTCGGCGCATGTGTGGGTGCGAGCCGGGTCTCCGCTGTCAGCGCCCGCAAACCGCCGGGCATTTCGCCTTGGGACCCGGCGGTGTAGTCTTTGCTCCGTCCTGACCGGATCCTGTTGCCGAAGTGGGTACAGACATGTCGCAGTCGGAAATAGCCCAGGCGATCACACGCTCCCGGCAGTACCTGAACGACCGCCCGGAAAAGGCCTGCTCCCGTGACTCGAAGGCCACGGCCGTACTGGAGGAGGGCCTCCGCGTACGGGTTGAAGGGCCGCGTGGCTGGTCCCTGGTGACGGACATGGCCCCGGGTGTCGGCGGGAAGGGGTCCGCGCCCACGCCTGGCTGGATGCTTCGCTCCGCGAGCGCCGCCTGCCTCGCCTCGCTCATTGCGATGCGCGCCGCTGAGAAGGGAGTGGATCTGTCCCTGCTGGAAGTCGAAGTCGACAGCGAATCTGACAACCGCGGCCTGCTGGGACTCGGTGATGACATTCCGGCGGGCCCCCTCGGCCTGCGCACGTTGGTCCGCGTGGCAGCCGCGGACGCTGACGATGCCACCCTCCGGGACATCGTTCAGTGGGCGGACGAGCATTCTCCCGTGGACGACGCGGTCCGCCGCGCAGTCCCGGTGGAACTGGTCGTCATGACTGGCTAGGAGGAGAGCTCAACGAGCGCATCGAGGATGGCCACTTGCCCCTTCACCAACTTCGTGCGGGCTTCGGATACTGTGAACCACCTGGCGCCGTCGACCTCGGGGTAGTCGCGGATTATCCCGGACCCTTTCGGCCATTCCAACGAAAACGTGTTGCTCACAATCCGCTCGGGCTCGAAGTCCGCTTCTGCTGCGAAGACCGTGATGATCTTGCCTGAAGGTTGCCGAAAAGCGCCCAGCTCGATGTAGTCGCCGGGCGGGGCGGGGGTGCCCATTTCCTCGGCAAATTCGCGCATTGCCGCAATGAGCGGATCCTCGTCTTCGAGGTACTCGCCCTTGGGAACGGACCAGGCACGCTCATCCTTGCCTGCCCAGAACGGCCCGCCCATATGGGCTATCCACACTTCCGGCTGCGCGTCAGCGCCGTGCCGGTACAGCAGGATGCCTGCGCTTCGAACCGTCATGTGCCCTCCACGTCCCAAGGCTACCGCGGGCCAGGTGCTATTGCAGGTGCCCGGCGCCTGGGCCCCGGCGCCTGCCTCAGTTGTGCAGGGCTGCGTAGAGGTTCAGGCTTCCCGAGAACACGAGCCACGAAACGTACGGCAGCATCAGCAGCCCAGCCGCCCTGCTGATGGGCCCGAAACGCAGGACGGTAAGAGTCACTGCCGCGGCGAGCGCTGCAAGAATCGCAAATGCGAGCCACAAGGCGGCGGTCCCCAGCATTGGGTACATGCCGAAAAACATCGCCGGCCACGCCAGGTTCAGCGCCAACTGGATCCCGTAGAGCCTGAGCGCGGCACTTCGGGGGAACTGCCGCCAGACCAGCCAGGCCGCCACGGCCATCGCGGCATACAGAGGCAACCAGACTGCGGCGAACATCCAACCGGGCGGGGTCCACGGCGCCTTCTCGGCTGCGGCGTACCAGCCATCGGCGTTCATCCTGATCGGCAGGGACCCCAGCGCCGATACCATCCACGACACCGCCAGAAAGCCGAGCAGCGCGGCGGCCTGCGACAGCCAGGGCCGACTGCCGGGATGTGGCGGGCCCGGGGCCCCGTTCTCGACGTTTGACGGCACCCACTCACTGTGAACAATCGCGGGCACTGCCGTCAAACGACGGCGGGAGTCCCGCCGTCGCCCTCGGCTCTCAGCCGATCAGTGCAAGAACGGAGCCGGCGGTGACCAGCTCACCGGAAGCGGCGGTGACACCGGAGAGGATTCCTCCCCGGTGGGCGGGAACGCTGCTCTCCATTTTCATCGCCTCCAGCACGAGCACCGGGTCACCGGCGCTTACCTCGGTCCCGGGTTCCACCAGCCACTTGACCACCGTGCCGCTCATCGCGGCGCGGAGTTCCGCCGGGTCGCCGGCAGCCCCGGTGCCCGCACCGTCGCCGTCGGCCGGGATGCCTGAAACTCCGCCCGGAAGCGCCTGCCCTGACCGCGCCCAGCCGTCCAGCAGGTCGGCCGGGAGCCCGACGGCGAGCCGGCGCCCGTCCACATCGACCGTAATGGTGCGCCGGACACCCTCGGGGCCCGTGGTGCTGAAGCCGGGATCGGCCGGGATGAGGTCGGCAAAGTCCGTTTCGATCCACCGCGTATGGATGCCCAGCCCCGTTTCGGAGGTGAAATCCGGGGACTCGAGCACGGCGCGGTGGAACGGCAGGACGGTGGCAACTCCCGTGATGTTGATTTCGGCCAGCGCCCGGCGGGCCCGGCGCAGCGCCTGCTGGCGGTCCGCGCCGGTGACAATCAGTTTGGCGAGGAGGGAGTCGAACTGCGGTGCCACGAAGGAGCCGGAGCGGACGCCGGTGTCCAGGCGGATTCCGGGGCCGGTGGGTCCGTGGAATTCGCCGATGGTTCCGGGGGAGGGCAGGAATCCGCGGCCAACGTCCTCGGCATTGAGCCGGAACTCGAAGGAATGCCCGCGGGGTGCCGGGTCATCGGTGATGCCCAGCGGTTCCCCGGCAGCGATCCGGAACTGTTCCTGGACGAGATCGATCCCGGTGGTTTCCTCGGTGATGGGGTGCTCCACCTGCAGCCGGGTGTTCACCTCGAGGAAGGCGACGGTCCCGTCGGCGGCGACCAGGAACTCCACGGTGCCAGCGCCGGAATAGCCGGCTTCCCGGCACACTGCCTTGGCGGCGTCGTAAATCTGCTGCCGCTGCGCGTCACTGAGGAACGGCGCCGGGGCTTCTTCCACGAGCTTCTGGTGCCGGCGCTGCAGGGAGCAGTCGCGGGTTCCGACGACGACGACGTTGCCGCGCGTGTCCGCGAGCACCTGCGCTTCGACGTGGCGCGGCCGGTCCAGGTAGCGCTCCACGAAGCATTCGCCCCTGCCGAAGGCGGCCACGGCTTCACGCACGGCCGAGTCGAAGGACTCCTCGATCTCGTCCATCTTCCGGACCACCTTCAGCCCGCGGCCGCCGCCGCCGAAGGCTGCCTTGATGGCGATCGGGAGCCCGTGCTGTTCGGCGAAGGCGCGGGCCTCGGCGGCCGAATCCACGGGTCCGTCACTGCCTGCCACCAGCGGGGCACCGGCGCGTACCGCGATTTCGCGGGCAGTGATCTTGTTGCCCAACTGCCGGATGGCCTCCGGCGAGGGGCCGATCCATGCCAGCCCGGCGTCCAGCACGGCCTGGGCAAAGTCCGCGTTCTCGGACAGGAAGCCGTATCCGGGGTGCACGGCATCCGCACCGGATTCGATAGCCACGTTGAGCAGCTTCCCGATGTTTAGGTAGGTGTCAGCAGGAGAGTTGCCGCCGAGGCTGAAGGCCTCGTCCGCAGCGGCCACATGCATGGCGTCGGCATCGATGTCCGCATATACGGCGACGGATGCCAGCTGCGCGTCGTCGCAGGCTCGGGCTACGCGGACGGCGATTTCACCGCGGTTGGCAATCAGGACCTTGCGCATTAATTATTTCCCTTTCTGGGGGAGCCGGCCGGCAGGCCGGCGGAGGCTTCGTTGGCACCGGAGTTGGGGGTGGTGTATTCGGGGGAGATGCGGAAACGGATGCTTCCGCCGATGGGCACCTGGGCGGCCAGGTCAAGCTGGTGGTCCACCACCACGCCGATGACGGGGTAGCCGCCGGTAATGGGATGGTCCGCGAGGAAGAGCACGGGCAGGCCCTCCGGCGGCATCTGGATGGCGCCGGCCACTGTTCCCTCGCTGGGGAGTTCGCCGGCACGGCTGCGCTGCAGGGGTGTCCCTTGCAGCCTCATGCCTACCCGGTTGGATTCCGGTTTGACGGTCCAGTCCTGCCCGCACAGTGAATCCAGGCTGGCCTGGTCGAACCAGTCGGCGCGCGGGCCCGGGACGATGTCCAGTACGGTGACCCCTCCGTGCGGGTAGTCGGGCTGGAGCTCCGGACTGCCCACGACGCCGGATTCAGCCTCACCGCCGGCGGGCAGCAGCTGCCCCGCGGCCAAGGGCGCGGGCCCGATTCCGGACATGGTGTCCGTGGAGCGGCTGCCGAGGACGGGATCGGCTGCCACGCCGCCACGCATTGCCAGGTAGCTCCGGAAGCCGGCTTCGGGAACGCCGATGGTGAGGATCTCGCCGTCGAGGAGGGCGAAGGGTGAGGCCACCGGCACGGTGCGCTGCCTTTCGGTTTCTCCGGAACCGTTGTCCGACGGCGTGACGACAGAGAGTGCCGACGGCGCGCCGGCAACGGCCAGGACCTGGTCTCCGACGGCCTGCACTTTCAGGCCGCCCGACACTGTCTCGATGGCGGCGGCCGACGGGGCATTCCCCACGAGCCGGTTGGCCCTGCGGAGCGAGGCCCGGTCGAGTGCCCCGGCCGCGGAGACGCCCAAGGCAGAATGGCCCTGCCGGCCAAGGTCCTCGATCAGGCTGTGGATTCCCGGGGAAAGGACACGGAGCCCGGAGCTGGCCTCAGCGACCGGCTGCTCCTTTTCAGGCGCAGCGGAAGCGGGGGTCTCGGAGGCCATCTGGACCACGTCACGGACCGCGCGGAACCGGACGCTGTGGCCGGGGCTTGCCAGCGCGGGTTCGGGGCGGTCGAGGTCCCACATGCGGGCTCCGGTGCGGCCGATCAGCTGCCAGCCGCCGGGGGACCTGCGCGGATAGACGGCTGAATAGTTTCCGGCCAGCGCGACCGACCCCGCGGGCACAGCGGTGCGCGGGGAGCTTCGGCGGGGAACCTCGAGCGCCTGGTTCTCTCCCACCATGTAGCCGAAGCCAGGGGCGAACCCGGCGAATGCCACTGTCCAGGTCTGGCCGCAGTGTGCCGCGATCACACCCTCCACACCGAGGCCGGTCAGTTTCCCCACTTCGGCGAGGTCTTCGCCGTCGTACACGGTGTCGATGACCACCAGCCCCCCGTCCTGCGGCGTCGGGGCCGCGAGGTCCAGCTCCAGGAGGATCCTGGCAATGCGCCGGGCGGCTGCCGGCGACTCGGCCCTGACCATGACGGTCTCGGCTGCTGCCAGGACGTCCTGCTGTCCCGGAAGCGGCGCCTCAAAGAGCGCTGCCTGCAGGGCGAGCACGTCCTGCAGCCCGGAAAGCTCGGCGAGTACCGTGCGGGTCCCCACGGGCCGCACGGAGCGGACTCTGCCCGGGCGGTCCGCGTGCGTCGGCGGGGCCGCTGCAGCGGCTGGAGTTTCACGTTTGGTGATTGCCATCAGATCCTGAATTCTGCTGTTCGTTGCTGGTTGGTTGCCGGTGGTTGCCGGCTAGGCAAAGGCTGTGATGGTGATTCCGGCGTCATCCAGCGCGGCTCTCACTGCCACTGCCATGGCGACGGCGCCCGGCGAATCGCCGTGGACGCAAACGGACTCCGCCTGGATTTTCAGGTCGGACCCGTCAATGGCCCGGATGGTTTCGCCGGCGGTCATTCGGAGGACACGGGCGGCAACCATGTCCGGGTCGTCGAGCACGGAGCCCGGCTGGGAGCGGGAGGCCAGTGTGCCGTTCGGGTTGTAGGCCCTGTCGGCGAAGGCTTCGGAGACCGCACGGAGCCCCGAGGCCCCGGCAAGCCGCAGGACTTCCGATCCGGGCAAGCCAAGAATGGGCAAGCCCGGGTCCACGGACTTCACGGCCTCCACGACGGCCCGCGCCTGTGCGGTGTTGTGGACGATCGCGTTGTACAGGCCTCCGTGCGGCTTGACGTAGCGGACGCGGGTGCCGGCTGTGGCAGCCAGGGCCTGCAGCGCGCCGATCTGGTAGACGACGTCGTCGGCCAGTTCCCGCGGATCGACGTCCATGAACCGGCGGCCGAACCCGGCCAGATCGCGGTATCCCACGTGGGCGCCAACGGCGACGCCGGCCTTCGCGGCCGCCTCACAGGTATTCCTGATGACGCTCGGATCGCCGGCGTGGAATCCGCAGGCGACGTTGGCACTGGAAACCGACGCCATCATCGCGGCATCGTCGCCGAGGCTCCATCGCCCGAAGGACTCACCGACGTCGCTGTTCAAATCTATTGCGTGCATTGTGACCCTCATCTCAACTCGTCCTTGAATAAGCATGCACCCAAACAGCAAAATGTTCAACAATCCAACAATCCAATTGTGGTGGGTTCGTGTAGATTCGGACGTATGGCCCCTGTTGACGCAAACCCCGAAACTTCCCCGCTCCGCGGACCAATGGCTGCGCCACAAGGCGGGCAGGCGGGAATCTCCCGGCTGCGCGTGGCTGTTCCGTCGGTGGCAACCCGCGTCGCCAGTGAACTCCGGCTGCAGATCGCCGAAGGCGTGCTGCCGCCGGGGACGAAGCTCAAGGAAGAGGCCCTGTCTGAAGAGCTCGGCGTCTCGCGCAATACCGTGCGCGAGGCGTTCGCCGAACTCGCCAGCGAGCGTCTGGTTGTTCGCCAGCCCAACCGGGGCGTCTTTGTTGCCAGCCTGGAGGTCAGCGACATTCATGATGTCTATGTCGTCCGCCGCGCCATCGAAGTCAGTGCAGTCCGCGGGGGCGGAAGCCCCGAAAGCGTTGCCGCCGTGCGGGCCGCCGTCGAGGAAGGGAAGCGCGCGGCTGCTGCCGGCGACAGCGAAGGGCTCGGAACTGCCAACCAGCACTTCCACGGCGCACTGGTGGCCATGGCTGGCAGTGAGCGGCTGAACACCATCATGTCGCAGGTGCTGGCCGAGATGAGGCTGTTCTTCCACAGGGCCGCGATAGCCGGCGGCTTCTACCAGGATTACCTGGCGGACAACGAAGAAATCTGCAGTGCCCTCGAAGCCGGCGACGCCGAGCTGGCGGCTGAGCGCCTACTTGCGTATCTTGCCAGGTCCGAAGCGCACCAGACTGCAGTCCACACGTCCTAGCTGGCTCCGCCCACCATTTCATAAGCGCGAACGGACACTTGAGGCCCCACTTCCGAGGGCCACAAGTGTCACTTCGCGCTTAACCAGTCCGACCGTTCCTGACGTTTGACGGCGTGAGGCTCTTGACCCTGTGATCTGCGTCGCGTAGATTGTTCAACAAGTTCTGGATTGTTCTACATTTCCACAATCCAACAGAAACTCCGCTTTCGGCGGCTGTCCCTGGAAAGCCGCCAACCAGCCTTACTGCCCGCCCCCTGTCAACGTCGCAGGCCGGGCAGACTGGCAAACCAGCGTATCCGTAGCAAGACGGATGGAATCCACACTCTCCATGGAGGAACAAATGGCCAATCAATCAGTAATGGCCGCCGGGGGTCCGAAGCCCGCTGTAGGGCGCAAGGACATGTACAAGGCATTCGCGGCAAGCCTGACGGGCACCGCGCTGGAGTTCTACGACTTCGCGGTGTACTCCGCCGCGGCTGCGATCGTTTTCCCGCTGATCTTTTTCCCCGCCTCGGACCCGGTAACGGGCACCCTGCTGGCGTTCTCGACCTACGCCGTCGGGTACATTTCCCGTCCGGTCGGCGGCATCATTTTTGGCCGTCTCGGAGATGAGATCGGCCGCAAGAAGATCCTGGTCATCACCCTGATGCTGATCGGCGTGGCCACATTCCTGATCGGTCTGTTGCCCACGTATGACAACATCGGCATCATCGCTCCTGCCATCCTCGTCTTCCTGCGGTTCGCCCAAGGGGTGGGCGTTGGCGGGGAATGGGGCGGCGCGGTTCTGCTGTCGAGCGAGTTCGGCGACCCGAACCGCCGTGGCTTCTGGGCCTCGGCCGCGCAAATTGGACCGCCTGCCGGCAACCTGATGGCCAACGGCGCCCTGGCCGTGCTGACGCTTTCCCTCTCCGAGGAAGCGTTCCTCGACTACGGCTGGAGGATTGCGTTCCTGATCTCGGCGCTCCTGGTGGCCTTCGGGCTGTGGATCCGCCTGAAGCTGGAGGACACCCCCATCTTCAAGGCCATGGAAGCAAGGGGAGACAAGCCCAAGGCGCCGATCAGGGAAGTCCTCGCCACCCAGCGCCGGCCCCTCGTGGCGGCGATGCTCAGCCGCATCGGCCCGGATGTGACCTACGCCCTGTGCACCGTCTTTACCCTCACCTACGGCATTCAGGAACTCGGATTCGACCGCGGCCAGGTCCTGGTGGCCGTACTCATCGGGTCGGCACTCCAGCTCTTCACCATGCCGCTCGCCGGAGCCATCTCTGACCGCATCAACCGCCGGCTCGTCTATGGCATCGCGGCAGGGGCCGCCGCAGTCTGGGGATACCTGTTCTTCATCGTCCTCGACGGACGGTCCCCGGTCATGCTGGTGGTGGGCACGGTGCTGGGCCTGCTGTGCCACTCCTTCATGTACGGACCCCAGGCCGCCTTCGTCGTCGAGCAGTTCACCCCGCGGCTCCGTTCCACAGGCAGCTCACTGGCCTACACCTTCGCGGGAATCATCGGCGGCGCCATCGCACCGTTCATGTTCACCCTGCTGCTGAGCACCTACAACAGCTGGGTTCCGGTGGCCATATACCTCAGCGTCGCGTGCCTGCTGACCGTGATTGGCCTTGCCCTCGGCCGGGACTCCAACGTGGCCGAAGACGAGGAGTACCTGCAGGCTTCAGCTGAACTGTCGGGGAGCGCCGTCCGATGACGCACACGAACGCCCGTGTGGCGCCTTCCGAAGCGCGTTTGCAGTTCCGCAACGGCCTCGTCACGCCCACCTCCGGATGGAGCGACGGCTACACTCAGGCCAATCTGATCGCTGTGACCGCCGACTACGCTGACGAATTCCTGGAGTTTTGCCGGCTCAATCCCAAGGCCTGCCCCGTCATTGACGTCATACCGGCGGGGCAGTCGGAAAGTGCGCTCGCCCCGGGCTCGGACATCCGCAGCGACATCCCTGCCTACCGGGTGTGGAAGGACGGTGTGCTGGCGGCCGAAGTTCCGGACGCCACCTCGATATGGCGCGACGACATGGTGGGCGTGCTCATCGGGTGCAGCTTCACCTTCGAGGCAGCGCTTGCCAAGGCAGGAATCCCCCTGCGCCACACCGAAACAGGCCGCAATGTCCCCATGTACCGCACCAATGTCCAATGCACCCCCGCGGGGCGGATCCACGGTCCCATGGTGGTTTCAATGCGGCCGATGCCGCACGAACTGGTCGAAACCGCCATCAGGGTGACCGCGGAGGTGCCCAAGGTCCACGGAGCACCGGTCCACGTCGGATCACCTGAGGATCTGGGCATCGCTGACATTGACCGCCCCGACTTCGGGGACGCCGTGGAGATCCGGCCCGGGGAAGTGCCGGTTTTCTGGGCCTGCGGCGTGACGCCGCAGAGCGCAGTGATGGCTTCCAGGCCCGCCTTCGCGATCAGCCATGCTCCCGGGCACATGTTCATCACGGATGTTCCGGAAAGCACCTACCGGGTGCCGGCAGGGGAATAGCCCCGATGCGGGGTGTTCCGGCCGCCGGGCTGGAAGCCCGCCGTCTAGAACGCCGCCGGCCTAGAAACTCCTGGCGTTGGCCAGCACGGGCAGTTTTCCGCGGACGTCGGGGATGACGGAGGTGTCAATGTCGACGACGGCCAGTTCGGGTTCGCGGCCCAAGGTCACCAGGGGCGAGCCCAGCGGGGACACCACGGCGCTATGGCCGATGCCGGTGGGGGCAGCGCCGGCGGAGGGCAGCCCGATGCTGGCAGGATCGCCCTGCCCGCAGGCCACCACGAACGTGGTGCTGTCCACGGCGCGGGCGCGGACCAGCAGGTCCCATTGCTCGGCCTTCCCTTCCCCGGAGCCCCATGAAGCGCAGACGATGTTGATGTCGGCCCCGGCCCGGGCGTTCGCGGTAAACAGGGCGGGGAAGCGCACGTCGTAACAGGTCGCGAGGCCGATCACCGTGCCGTTGAGTTTGAAGGTCACCGGGGACGTGCCGGCGTCCACTGAGTCCGACTCGGCAAAACCGAAGGCATCAAAGAGATGGATCTTGTCGTAGGACGTGTCGATGCCCGAGCCGGTGACGAGAAGCGTATTGCGCACCCGCCCGTCGTTGCCCGGGGTGAACATGCCTGCCACGATGGCGATGTCCAGGTCCCCCGCAATGCTGCGGACGGCCGCCGCCCACGGCCCGTCCAGTGGTTCCGCAATGTCGGCGAGGGTGTTCCCGAAGGCCCGCATCGCGGCTTCCGGGAACACCACCAGCTCCGCTCCGGCGGCTTTGGCCTGGGTGGCGTATTCTCGGATCAGTTCCACGTTGTCCGCCGGATTGGCGCTGCTGACTATTTGTGCCACTGCTAAACGCATCAAATTACTCCAGTCTGTTGTATACATAATGTATGCGAAAAAGTTCGGGGACGGCGGCGTCCGGCCGGGAGAAGGCCTACGCGTACCTGCGTGAAAACATCCTGATCGACCCGGAAATGCAGGGGCGGTTCCTTAATGAGCAGGAGCTTGCCGCCGAAATCGGAGTCTCCCGCACGCCGGTCCGGGAGGCTCTCCTGCTCCTTGTCTCCGACGGGCTGGTGGAACTGATTCCCCAGCGCGGCGCTTATGTCCCCCCGGTGACCGGCCGCGAGATCTCTGAACTGATGGAACTGCGGGGAGTGCTCGAAAGCCATGCCGCCCGGCTGGTCATTGAGCAGGGCGCGGTGCCGGCCGAAACCATGCGGGACACCCTGGGCCAGCAGGCCAACCTGCCGGACACGCTCAGCGCGGAGGCCGCGCGGGAATTCATCCGCCTGGACACGCTCTTCCACCAGCAGCTCATCGACGCCGCGGCGAACGAACTCATCTCCCGCACCTACAGCAAGCTCCATGTCCGGCAGATCCTGGTGGGCGTTTCCGCGCTCTTCCGCGCCGGGGGCCGGCGCGAGCAGGTGTGCGCCGAACACCAGGACATCCTCGATGCCCTGGTGTCCGGCGACGCTGCCAAGGCGCAGCAGGCGATCGACCATCACCTGGCCGTCACCCGCGACCTCCTGCTCCGTACCTGAGCACGGTCTATTTGGATTCCGCGGCGCCGGACGGCTGGGTTGCCGCCCCGGTTCCTTCCAGCAGCAGGCGGTAGTCCAGGTCCTCCACGGTGTCGTTGTCCCGGCCGAGGGCCAGTCCCACCAAGGTGACGGCCGCGGCCACAGCAACGTAGATGGCCACCGGAATCCAGGTGCCGAACTGGGACAGCAGCAGCGTGAACATCAGCGGGGCGATGGCGCCGCCGATTACGCCGGCGAACGTGTAGGCCAGCGAGCTTCCGGTGGAGCGGAGCCTGGGGGAGAACTGTTCCACGATGAAGGCGGCCTGGGGGCCGTACATGAAGGAGTGCGCCATCAGGCCCAGGACGATGCCGATGATGAGCATCGGCTGGTTGTTTCCGCCCAGGATGCCGAAGAAGACGAACGTCCAGACTGCGCCCACCACAGCGCCGACGCCGTACACCAGGCGGCGGTTGAAGCGGTCGGAGACGGCGCCAGCCAGGGGAATCATGAAGAGCTGGAAGGCTGAGCCGATCAGGACGGCGGTGAGGACTTGGTTGCGTTCGTAACCGAGCGACTGGATGCCGTAGGTGAGCGTGAAAACGGTGAACAGCGCGTACAACACGTCGGGGCCCACGCGGCACAGGATGGCAGCGATCAGTGGCCGGAGTTCCTTGCGGAAGACCTCATGGATGGGCGCGTGGGGCTGTTCGCCGTGTGCTTGGATCGCTTTGAAGACGGGGGTGTCTTCCAGTTTCAGACGGATCCAGAGGCCAAAGCCAACCAGCACGGCCGAGACCAGGAAGGCGATCCGCCAGCCGAAGCTGAGGAACTGCTCCTCGGTGAGTGCGAGGGTCAGGACGGCCAGGGCGCCGTTGGCCAGGAGGTTGCCGGCGGGCGGGCCCACCTGGGCTGCGGAGGCCCAGAAGCCGCGGCGGTGGGGGTCGCCGTATTCGCTGGACAGCAGGACGGCGCCGCCCCATTCGCCGCCTACGCCGACGCCCTGGGCGAACCGCAGCAGGACCAGGATGATGGGGGCGGCGATGCCGATGCTGGCGTACCCCGGGAGCACGCCGATCAGCACCGTGGCTACGCCGATGATCATCAGCGTGGTCACCAGGACTTTCTTGCGGCCAATGCGGTCCCCGAGCCGGCCAAAGATGATGCCGCCGACCGGTCGGGACACGTAGCCCACGGCGTAGGTTGAAAACGCGAGGATGGTGCCGGTCAGGGGATCGGACGCCGGGAAGAAGACGATGGGAAATACGACAGCGGCGGCGGCAGAGTAGACGGCGAAGTCGTACCACTCGAGTGCCGTTCCGGTGAGGCTGGCGGCAAAGGCCTTGTACAGGCCCTTGGGGTGAATCGTCGGGTGCGGCTGCGGGTGCGGATGCGGCGCTGGGCCGGAAGCCGGAACTGGGTGGTTGGCCATGGTGTTGTCCTCCATGAGGGTTTTTATGAAGTGACGCCTGTCACGCTGGCGTTAAATGTATACATTACGCATACTGGATGTACATTGGCGACCGTTTCCGGTTTCTGGTTTGTAAAAGTTTTTTCGGCAGCACATGAAAAGGACGGATCCACGATGACGACTCTGAGCTTTCAACTTCCCGACGGCAGCACCCGGAACGTACAGGTCAAGCACCTCCTAAACGCTGGTTATGCGGGGCGCGAGCAGGATGAGGTGCAGGCCCACATTGCCGAGCTGGCTGAACTTGGCGTTCCGGGCCCCGCCACTACTCCCGCCCTATACCCAGTGTCCCCCTATCTGGCGCAACAGGTAACGGAGGTTCAGGTGCAGCACGGTAGGACATCGGGGGAGGCTGAATGGGCTCTTGTCATCACCGAGGACGGCGTGCTGCTCACCGTGGCCTGCGACCATACCGACCGGGAGCTCGAAGTGCATGGCGTGGCCTGGAGCAAGAACGCCAGCCCGGACGTTTTGGGGCGCAAGGCCTGGCGCCTGGATGACGTGCGGGACCATCTGGACCAGATCACCCTGAAAGGCTGGGTAGGAAAGGGGGATACCCCCGATACCCTCATCCAGGACAGTGCACTGGGGGCCCTGCTGACCCCGGACTACTGGCTGGGCGTCCTCACCGAGCGCGGACTGAACGAGCCTGGAACTGTTTTGATCTCCGGCACTGTCGCCATGACCAGCGGCGTGGACCAATTTGCCCGCAGCTGGAAAGTGGAAATGGCCGACCCGGTGACCGGCTACTCGGTGGATGCCCAGTACGTCGTGGAGCAGATGGCCGAGCCCATCGGCTGAACCGCCGTTTCTACAGGCCTCTATAAACGGAAGAGGTCGACGGCGGGAAGCATCCCGCCGTCGACCTCTTGCCTTTTCCGCTACTTTGCCGGCTACTCGCCGGCCTCAAGGCGGTCGGCGTCGTAGCCCGCCAGCAGGCGTCTGGCCGCTGTCTTCATGTGGGAGCGCATTGTCGCAGTGACGGCGGCGGCCCCCACGCAACAACAACAACAAAGAGGCCGACGGCGGGGGGGTTCCCGCCGTCGGCCTCTTTTCGTTGCGGGCGGCAGCAAATTTGCCGTTGACACCCGGACGCCACCGGCATATTCTGCAACCAAATGGTTGTAGATCAGATGGGCGATGCCGAACTTGACCGCCTCTTCCAGGCGTTCGCCGACGCCACCCGCCGGGACATCATGCGCCGGGTGGCCGTGGGTGAATACTCAGTGTCCGGCCTTGCCGCCCTCTACACCATGAGCTTCGCCGCCGTTCAGAAGCACGTGGCGGTGTTGGAGCGCGCGTCCCTCGTTACGAAGGAAAAGCGCGGAAGGGAGCAGATCGTGCGGGGCAACCATGAAGGCCTGCAGAAAGCCCGGCGGCTGCTTGATGAATACGAGGCGATCTGGCGGCAGCGCGCCGGGCGGATCGCCGACATCCTCGCTGAAGAATAGGAAGGGTCCGGCAATGACGGTTATCAGTTCCACGAAGAATCCCGAGACGCTGAGCTACACCCTCGTGGCCGAGTTCGACGCCGACGTCGAGCGGGTCTGGCAGATCTGGGAAGACCCGCGGCAGCTTGAACGCTGGTGGGGTCCGCCCACCTGGCCGGCCACGTTCAGCAAGCACGAGTTCACCCCGGGCGGCGAGGCCAGTTACTACATGACCGGCCCCGAAGGCGAGAAGGCCGGCGGCTGGTGGCGGATCACCAGCATCGAGGCCCCGTACCGCCTCGAATTTGACGACGGCTTCGCGGACGACAACGGCGCTCCGGACGCGGAGATGGGCAGCATGCATGCGACCGTCACGCTGGAGGACATCGGCGGCCGCACCCGGATGTCCGTCCTGTCCAAATTCGAGTCCGAGGAACAGATGGGCAAGATGATCGCCATGGGCATGGAGGAGGGCATGCAGGAGGCGGCAGGCCAGATCGACGCCCTCCTTGCCGAACACTCCCGCGCCTGAGCGGGCTCGACCACCCCGGCGCCGGCTACACCCTGGCGATCCGTTCGATGTCTTCCAGGAAGTCCTTGACCACCGGTTCGGTGACGGTGGCGCGGGTGCCCTCGATGGCCTGCAAGTAGGCGTCGGTTGTCAGGACGTGTTCCTCCGGCACCGGCTGCGGTGCCTGCACCGCACGTTCGAGGGCCTGCTGGGAGGCCTTCCTCGCCGCAAACTCGATATCCGCCGGCGAGAACCGCTCGCTGGCCAGGGCAAGGGCCTCCAGATCGATCTGCGGGGACACGGCCGGCGGGATGTAGCGGTTCCAGATGGCCCTGCGGGCGTCCAGGTCCGGCGGGCCGATGGGAATGACGTAGTCGAAGCGGCCGTGGCGGAGGAAGGCCTTGTCGAGTGAACGGATGAAGTTGGTCGCGCAGATCAGCAGGCGGCCTTCCTTTTCCCGGAACGCCGGGATGATCTTCAGAAGTTCGTTGGTGACCCCCTGCAGGGCAGACGATGCTTCCCCAGTGCGGGCAGCGGCTATTTCTTCGACCTCATCGATGAACACCACGGCATGTTCGAGGCGGCTGATCTCGAGGAATATCTGCCGCAGGGCGCCGGCGAGACCCTGGGGGTCGGAGGCGAGCCGGGAAGGGAAGACCTCAACAAAAGGCCAGTCGAGCCGGGAGGCCACCGCCTTGGCGAAGGTGGTTTTGCCCGTGCCGGGAGGCCCGAACAGGACTACGGAGCGCGGCGGGGTCACGCCCAGGGACTTGGCAAGTTCCGTGCGCGCCAGCGGCAGGATCAGCCGCTGTTCGATCAGCGCCTTTTCGCGCTGCATGCCGGCCAGCGCTTCCCAGAGCCCGTGGGGGAGGAGGCGGCCACCCAGCTGGCTCAGCGGCTCCCTCTCGCGGGGCTGCAACGGGATGGTTCTCTCAAAGTAGTGGAGGTCTTCCTCCACCCTGTACTCGCTGTTGCGGAAGGCGCGGACCCTGGTTTCCGAGGCCGGCAGGAGCGCCGAGATCCGCCGTATGCCCTGGCTGGTGAGCCTGTCTTCCATCCCGGCGAGGAGGGCGCTCCCGAGCCCCTGGTCCCGCCACTCCCGGTCCTGGGCGAGCAGGACCATCCAGGCGCGGCCATCGTAGATTCTGCACGCCGCCGCCCCGACGACCCGTCCCTCCCTCGCGGCGACGACCGCCACTCCGTTGGAGCAGGCATCGATGATCTCCGCGAGGCTGTAGACGGGGTGGGCACCCGGTGTCCTGGAGTCCTGCCAGACGCTGATGAGCTGGTCGAGATCGTCCGAGTGGAAGTCGCGGACGCTCCATGGCTGGATGACGGGCCTTCCGGTGGTTGCCGTGTCCGTGGAAGTTGTGGCCGTCATCTCAATCCGTTTCGGGGCAGGCGCAGAAGAAGCATTCCTCCCCGGTACTGCAGTCAAAGTCCTCTACAGGGAGGACCGTATCGGCTGCGCGCCGCTGCTGTACGTCAGTGGTTTGGGGGGAAATCAGAGCCGTCATTGGATCCGTCGCCTTCTTGTCAGGGTGGCTGCGCGCCGAAGCGTGGGCAAGCGTCACGTCGTTGTGAGTCCTGTCCAGTATGGAAGGAAAATTACATCAGGAAAAGCGATCAGATCTAAATGTTAAGGATTGGAAAAGCCAATGATTCAAGGCCTTGGTCCGCGGAGTCTGGTCGCCGGGGAAATGTGAAAGGACGACGGCGGGAAGCATCCCGCCGTCGTCCTGCCGTGCCGCGTAGTGCTTAGCGCGTAACGTCCTCGAAGGTCGGGGCGCTGCGGTTCAGGCTGACGGTAAAGGTGTTGGGGCCGCTGCAGGTCACTGCAATGCTGTGCTTCGGGGCGTTCGCCCGGGCGGACAGGTCCTGCACGACCGTATCGAGTGTGTGGTCGATGGCCGACCGGTCCCAGATCTTCAGCGTGACGGAGTCAGTGGTTTCGAACGTCATTATTCGGTGCCTCATTCGTGTATTCGGTCATGGGCCTTGCCTCGGTGCGAAGCCCGGAACGGGTCAATCCGTGAACGATCGGAGACCTCGGTGAAGCTCAGTTGAGCTCACTGGCTTGGCCTCGTTGCGTCCACCAGGTTGGGTACAGCTGTGGTTCTCAGCCACTGAATCTCTACGCGTCAGCATGAACGTCAGGGCTTCGCCGGACGGGAAATCGTGTTCCCGGCCGTCCCTTCCATGATGCCCGGCGGGGCGCCGGCGTCTCAAGCTGATTTGCGATCATTGCGCGTGAGACTGCTCACACGGCGGTATTCGCGTGGCGCCCCGGTGTGAGGGCGGCTGCCGCACGGGCCGTCGGCTTACCCGATCAGCCGCCGCCAAAGGCTTGATTCTTCACCGGGGTCCTCGCCCCGCTGCAGCAGTGCGCGGCGCAGCAGGAGGCGCCCCGTTGTCTGTAGGTGCTGCTCCATGGCCGAGGATGCGGCCTTCGGGTCGGATGCTTCAAAGGCGCGGACTATGGGGAGGTGGTCGATCAGCACTTCCCCCAGCGACCGGTCCACGCCGACGGTGGAGGCGTCCACCAGCCGGACGGCATCCCGCAGGTTGTTGATGATGCTCTTGGTCCTGCTGTTGCCCTCGGCGTCCATCAGCGCGGTGTGCAGTTTCTGGTCGTGCCATTCAAACAGCGACACATCGTTGGCGGCGGCGGCCTTTTCCATCGCGGCGTACTCCGCCTGGACCGCAGTCCGGTCGTTGCCGTCGGCCTGACGCGTGGCACGCCCGACGGCGGGCACCTCCAGCGCCAGCCGGATGGAGAAGATTTCGGCAATGTCATGCGGGGTGGGCAGGACCACGCGGAAACCCCGGTTCCGCTCAAACCTGATCATCCCCGTTTCGCCCAGCCGGAGCAGGGCCTCGCGCACGGGGCTCCGGGAGATGCCCAGTTCCTCGGCCAGCCGGTACACGGAATAGAGCTCCCCGGGCAGCAGCGCGCCCGAACGCACGCCCTACGCGATGCGGACATTTTGGCCGGAAGGGGAGGGGAGGGCCAAGGACACGTGCGCGATCATTGGTGCGGGCTCCGCCGGGCTGTTCTTCGTTCAGCTGGCGAAGCAGATGGGCTTCCGGCAGATCATCGTGTCCGACCTGAACGCGGAACGCCTTGCTGTTGCCGGCAGGCTCGGTGCAGACGCCACAGTCCACGCACCCGGGGAGTCCATTGTCGACGCGGTGGCGGAAATGACGGGAGGCGGCGGGGCAGACCTTGTCATCGAAGCGGCCGGGTACGACCAGTGCCGGGCGGATGCCATTGAGGCCGTCCGCACACTGGGCATCGTCGGCTATTTCGGGTTTCCGGAACATCTTGGCGATGCCAAGTTTCCGCAGTACGCCGCGTTTCGCAAGGTCGCCCGTATCCAGTGGGCGGGAGCAACGCAGTCTGAACCCGGGCTGCGCTCCTTTCGGGACGCAGTCCGGGACATCCACGAGGGACGAATCGAGGTCGACTACTGCCTCGGCGAGCCTTATGACCTTGAGGATCTCCCCCGCGCCGTGCACGTGGCGCGCGAGCAGGGGCATGGGAAAGTGAAAATCCTGGTCGGTCTCGCCGGCCGCTAGCGTGTGCCCAAGGCGGAGCGAGCCCCAGCTCTTCTGCGCCACGTCACGGCTGTTGTCCGTTCCAGGTGAGCTCCGGGTGTCCGGATTCTTCAGAATATGCTTCGTAGACGGCGGCAGCGACGGCGAGGAACGGAAGGCGAGGCTTCTCGAAGACGTGCGAGCCTGAGCCGCGTTGCTTCAATTCCGCCAACGGACCGTCCGCCAGCCCTTCCCCTGTGTGACGGCCGCTCCTAAGCTGTGCGTGTGGGGATGTCGCTGCTTTTTGGCGTGGTGGCTTCGAGCGCCCTGATTGTGGGCGCTCTTATCGGTGTCCGTTTCGAACTGCCGAAGCGGCTCCTCGCGATCCTGCTCTCCTTCGCCGCCGGTGCGCTGATCACCGCGCTGAGTTTCGAACTTTTCGAGGATGCGTACCAGCGCGGCGGGATTGTGCGGGCCGCGCTGGGCCTGCTGGCGGGTGCCGTCGTGTTCACCGCCCTGAGCGCGCTGCTCGACCGCTGGGCGCAGCCGGGATCCCAGGACATACCTGCCGACGAGTTCCGGGGAAGTGCCAAGCTGGACACCAACGCTGCAGCCGCTGAGAAGGCGCCGGGCGCTGTGTCGACGCGTGGCGCGGCAGGGATGGCGCTGCTGGCCGCCGTGACGCTCGATGGGGTTCCGGAGAACATCGCACTGGGCGTTTCGCTGGGGGAGGGGACCGGCGGGCTGGCGCTGCTTGCCGCGATCTTCGTCTCCAATTTGCCGGAGGCGCTGGTGGGTGCATCGTCGATGCGCAGCCAGGGCCGGTCCGGCGGGGCGATCATGGGACTCTGGACCGTCTGCGCCGTGCTGCTCGTGGCTGCCGTGGTGCTGGGTGCAGGCCCCTTGTCCGGCAGCGATCCGGAGACCATTTCCCTGCCGCTGGCGTTCGCCGCAGGAGCCGTGATTGCCTCGCTCGCGGACACCTTGATGCCCGAAGCCTACGAGCATGGCGGCCCGGCCGTGGCCCTCAGTACGGCCGCCGGCTTTGTGCTTTCGTTCGTGCTCTCCCTCGCCTGATCCGGGATCCGCAGCCTAGGCGTGGTTTGAGGTCCAGCCCTGCCTGTTCAGCCGCTCGAAACCGTCGAGGAGGAGGTCGAGGGCGAACTCGAACTCGAACTGGTCGTCGCAGCCCGTCCCGACCACGGAACCCTCGTCGTGTGCCGTGGTCGTGGCGATCGCGGCAATGTTCGGAAACTGCTCCGCCATCTGGCGGAACATAGCGGCCTGCGTTTCCGCAGGTACAACGGCTTCGACGGACCCGCCGTCAGGAGAGTCGAACAGCTCCTGCGTGAATCCCCACATGCGGCTGCCGAGGGCGTGCATCACATGGTGGGTGAGATCGGCCGAGAAGCCTCCCGTCAGGAACATTCCGGCGAACGAATCCATATACCCAAGAACGGCCGGCGTCCTGTTGGTCCGGGATTCGAGGACCGGGCGGGCCCAAGGGTGCCGCAGCAGCGCCTGCCGCGCTGACAGCACCCTCAGCCGGACCGCGGTCTTCCAGTCTGCCCCGCCGGCTGGAGGATCAATCTCGCTGATCATGGCTTCGACCATCCCGTCGAGTAGCTCCTCCTTGTGCGCGACGTGCTTGTAGAGCGCCATCGGCACCACGCCGAGCTCTTGGGCGAGCCGCCTCATGCTAAGCGACTCGATGCCGGCGTCATCCGCTAGCGCGACGGCCGCAGCCAGGACACGGCCCCTGTTCAGGGGCGCCCGCCGCGTCTCCTCACGTTGCTGAGTCATTGTCAACCCTCCCGGTGGTCACTTTCTCTTGACAAGTGTACGGCGTACACCTAACTTCAAGACCTGTAAGGTGTACGCCGTACACCAGCAACCGAAGGACTCGCCATGCCAGCGGTAACTGCCAGTTCCCCCATTTCTGTCCGGCGCCCCCGGGCCCAGTGGCCCGTCCCCGTGGCCCTGATCCTGGTCAGCCTCATCCCGGTGATCTTCGGGAGCCTGCGTCTTGCCCAGCTGACGGGAGGCGCCGAGGTCACGCCGGAAAATGCGCGGTTCTTCGATTCGCCGCTGCCTGTGCTGGTCCACATTCCCGCGGCCATCGTGTTCAGCCTGGTCGGGGCGTTCCAGTTCGTTCCGTCGCTTCGCCGGGGGAGGCGCGGCAGGGTTGCCTGGCACCGGCTCGCCGGCCGTGCGCTGGTTCCGGCAGGACTGCTCGCCGCGCTGTCAGGCCTGTGGATGGCGGTCTTCTACGACCTTCCGGAAGGGGACGGCGACGTTCTCCTTATCCTCCGGTTGGTCTTCGGTTCGGCCATGGTGGTGAGCATCGTTTTGGGGATGCTCGCCGTGGTGCGCCGTGACTTTGTCCGGCACAGTGCGTGGATGGCCCGCGGCTACGCTATCGGAATCGCTGCGGGAACGCAGGCCCTGGTGTCCATCCCCTGGATTCTTCTGGTCGGCCAGCCTGACGAACTCACCCGGGCAGTGCTTATGGGGTCGGCCTGGGTGATCAACCTCGCGGTGGCAGAGATTTTCATCCGTCGGCGCCTCAAGAGGGCTGCTTGAGTCGGCGCCTCAAGGCGCCCGCACCGTACGACGGCGGGCGGTCCCGCCGTCATCCTCTTATGGGCGCGTGAGCATCTGGATACAAAATCGAAACGTTCAGACGCTGCCATGAAACATGCGGTCGCTACGCTAATTCCTACATTGATAAATGCCAGTCGCCGGATGCATCGAAAGGAAAAAGCCATGCTTTGGAATACTTTGAGCCAGTCTTTCAGTTCCCCGCAGAATGATGGAAACACCCAGTTCGGCGGCGCCGATTTCACCTCTGATTTCCCGCAGGGTCAGCTGACGTCCGCTGCCTGGGAAGGCTGGTGGCACAACTCCGCGCAGGCCTGACTGACCGCCGCCCCGCCAGGGATAAAGCCTCCTGGACAGGGTGAAAGCCCGGATGAAATCAGTGCGGCAGTAATCTCGTGGGCCCGTGAGATTTCATCCAGAATTCGTGCACGGATTTCCTGATGTGGCGGCCCAGCCTTTGCAGCGGCCTGACCGCTGCCACCGAAAAAACGAGGCCCACAAGGCGCGCTATTCCGGCCAGCAACAGCAGGACGGTGAAGATGATAATGGCCGGCAGCAACATGATGAATACAGCAGCCATTGTGACGATATAGGCGGAAGTAAAACCAACGATCGACGCCTGATCCATCTGGAATCCCATCAATAGCCACGTTTCGTGGCTGGGTGGTGCCGCAGACTCCCTCCGCGGCCCTGGGTAGTGTGGTCCCCGACCGTCTGCACGGCCGGGGACCACTTTGCGGGAGGGGTCCGCGCGCTGCTGCTGCAAAATGCGCTACAAGGCGCTGTGGCGTAACAGAGTGCTAACCGCCCCTAGAGGCAGCGTTAGCGTGTTCCGGCATCCCGTCCCGGTCCATCAAGGCGTCGATCTGTTGTCGATGATTCTCCTTCGCCTGGAAAAAATCGTGTGAAGCTTTGCGTGGCCCCTGATCATCAACATCACACACCTCCTGTGATCGCCATTGATCCGATGCATGTCCGCTGATACAAGTTTTTATAGCACCGCTGGGGGTGGCGGACAAGGGTGCAAGCCGGGCCGCCGGCATGGCCTCAGCCCTCGTACAGGCCCAGGCGTCAAAAGGCCGGCCTGCGGCCCAGCACGTCGCGCTCCGGGTATTATTTGGGTATTTTCGGGAGCCCAGTAGGCTGGGCGAAATACGGCCGGAATTCGGGAAGGCGGAGATGACTAGATTGAACAGGGCTGCGAAGAGAGTGCACGCTCGGGAGGCTTTGAGCCGTGCGGAGCGGCAACTCCGGAAGGGCGGGCGGGCTGCGAGGACCGCATGGCTGGTCCTCGGCATTTTGGCCGCCGCCGTGACGGCATCGGTAATTGTGTGGCAAGTCCTGGAACGCAGCGAAGAACCTGACGTGGCGTCGGACGAGGAAGCCAAGACAGAACACATGTAGGGCTAACCGACCTGCCTCATCACAGCTCGGGAACACACGGGCCGCGGCCCAGCAGGGCAAGTCCTTCGCGGTCGCCGTCAGCGAATCCCGTAACGTCGGTACCTTCCGGATGCATCAACTGGGTCGGGTCGTCCACGTGGTCGAGTCCCAGAACGTGCCCGAGTTCGTGCATGATGATGGCGCGTGCGTAGGCGGACCCGTCGGGCCACCGCAGCATCTCGGCAAAATCGGGTGCATCGAGCTCCACCTGTCCGGCAACCAGCACGTAGGGGCGTCCGGGTGTATAGGCATATCCACTGCCTCCGAGCCCGTTTACGTCACCGGCCAGATCCGGGCTCTCCTGCGGTGTGGACCAGGCGATCAGCACGGGAACCCATCGTTTGCCGTACAGGTCAGGCTGGTATGCCGGCCGTTCCGGACTGGGAGCCTCGGTGGTGGTGCCGTCGTACACGAACTGCAGGCCTGTCGCCGCTGACACTTCGGCGACGGCCTGGCGGATCAGCGCATCTGACCCCGGTGGTGCGTTGTCCGGCCGGACCACGTAGTGGACGGGACGGCAGGGATCGTAGGCAGCGTACGGTTGGCCCGCGTCTGGAGTTTCCTGCAGCTTGTAGGCACTCGAACCCGTGAAGGCCGGGGGCTGCCCGAGAGGGGTGGCCGCGGCTTCAACGCCCGGAGGTGGCAGCGGAGCTCCGGGGAGAAAGGGGAGGACAGCCGGCAGCACGAAGCGGTCAAACAACGCAGGGGTGAAATACAGGCCCCCAAGCAGGACCAGGCTCAGCGCTATGGCCGAGTACCGGCGCCAGGGGCGGATCACTCCATGGCGGGTGCCCGTCCGGCCGGCGTATGGGTTTGGCCCGGGCATGCTGCCCGAACGCCAGGGGCCGGGATCCGCCCGGGTTACAAGGGCTTCATCGATCGCCCACTGCGGAACGCGGCCGCTGGCCGAATGCCGTACGGCTACCGTCCTCCCGTCGATAGTAACGACTGTGTGATCTGAGGACGGGCCGGCGTATTGGTCAGGATTTGGACGCTGCATCGGTTCCTACTTGCCGCCGGCACGAGGGCACGGCCGGAACCCCTGGTTATCAAGCATGTTTCCCCCATGGAAAGTGGTCAGCGCCCAGCGCGATGAGTCACTATAACAACGGCTTCTCAGGGAATCCGCAGGGGAACCGCAGGTTTGCCGTAGTTCCGCGGAGGCGCCGGGGATCCTGAGGCAAGAGGATGACGACGGCGGGCGGGTTGGGTTCCAGCGGCCGACGTCGTCCGCGGGACCTACGTGGGCAGGTAGCCACCCGGCTGAATAATCACGTACCGGCTACGGGTTACGGGGTTGGCCGGCAACCCTAGTGTGTAGTGCATGAGGTGGTCGGGTGCCTGCAGGAACACACACGATGGGCCTGTGCGCGCTGGACTGGGCGACCGCCACCGACACTGCCGGAGGGATCGATCCGACCATGAATAATCCGAGGGCCGAGGTTCCAGCCACCCTTGGCAACGACGCCGACAAAGATGTGCTCGCCCCCTCGGCGCCCCCCGCTGGCGGTCCGGCCGGGAAAACCAAGCAGATGACCGGCGACGTGCCGGGCGCCGTTCCGGTCCGGGGGGCCATCGGAAACTGGCCTGACCCCATGTAGGCAGCAGGTCCGGCCGGCGGCGTGCCATCCGCCCGCAAGGCCGTTGAAAGGCGCGCGGCACGTCGGAATACTGGAAGCCAGGGAAAGACACTCCGGGCCGAAGGCGGTGGTGAACGATGGGCGACGGGGCAGCCGGCGACTTCAGGCGAAGGATGGAACGGCTGGCTGAGCTGCGTACCGTTCGCGGTGCTGGAATCACAGGCCAGGAAGAGGCCGAGCTGAAGGCCGCCGAGGAGGAAGAACGGCAAAAACGCAAGAAGGTCTCAGACGCGGCCAGGGTCGAATACCTGATCCGGGACGCCATGGCCCAAGGGAAGTTCGACAACCTGAAGTACGCCGGTAAACCGATTCCGGGCCTGGGCGAGGGCTACGATCCGGACTGGTGGGTCAAGGGCCTGATCCAGCGGGAGCAGATCACAGGGGTTGGCCCGAAGGCAATTCTCCTCCGGACCGAGGATGCGGAGCTGGACGCACGGCTGGATTCCCAGTTTTCGGAGAAGCAAGTGCGCGACATCGTTGACGACTTCAACGCCCGCGTCATTGATGCGCGGCGCCAGCTCCAGGGCGGCCCGCCGGTCATCACCAAAACCCGTGATCCCGACGTCGAAGTGCAGCGCTGGCAGGAGCGGCGGCGCGCTGCAGCTCCAGCCGCACCGCCGGAGCCCGAACCCCGGCCGCCGTGGTGGCGGCGCCTCTGGACCGGATCCTCCTAGGCCGGGCCGGTGGCCAGCCAGTCCGGCTCGAAGTCAGGGTGGTCCGAGTAGGGCAGCGCCAGGGCGTTCAGGGAAAGAGTGGTCCATTCCAGCGCCTCCGGAATCCAGTGCGTGTCTTCCCCATAGGGGTTGCTGAGCAGCGTGGCCAGTGCCGTCTGGCGGGCTGCCTCGACTATGCCGATGATCCTGCGTTTCGCCGCGCACTCCATCAGCAGGCGTTGTTCGTACCACTGCCCCGATTTCGACAGGGTCTTGCCACTGAGCAGCTTCCGGGCCGCGTCCTCATCCTCGGTGATGCGCGCGGACAGGAATTCGACAATGTCCACAATCCGAGCGTAATTGGCTGACGTGGAACCGGGTAGGCCCGACGCCTCAGGTTAATCGGTGATTGGGGGCTTACAACGGGGCTCGCACGGGCTACGGTTTCACTGGGGGACAATTCCTTCCGCACACGGCGAGCAAAGGAGTTCCAATGGGTGGCGTGTGGCTTCGCACGATCAGCCACAGTCTGGTCCGGGCGGACCAAATTACAGAGATCGCGTCCGCCCGCGGGTCCGTCCACGAGGAATCGGGCTATTCGTTGAAGGTGGTGGTCGATGGCAAGGGCCACGTCCTCATCGACAACAGCGACCTTCCAGGTACCCTGGCCCAACGGCTCGACCACGCCCAGCAAATGCAGGATGCGCTGTTGACGGCAATAGACGCGGCCAGCGCCATAGGCCCCGCGATGGTGATCAGTCATGAACCGGATGCCGAGCGCTGGACGCTCTCGGCGGCAGCTGACCTGGCAGGTGAACCCGCCTCCTAGGCTAGGGCACTCCCAGGGCCTCCCCTGCCCTGAGGTGGATGGCGACGGTTCCGGCCAGCTCTCTCAGCCCGGCTTCGGCTACATGCCGGGCACCGTCGGCGTCGTCGTTCGTCGCGGTCCGTGCCAAACGCACGTGCGTGTTGTCCGTGATGCCCACGAAGTTCAGCCAGTCTGTAAAGAACGTGCTGCTGAAGTCAGAACCGAACGCAGGAGGCAGCCCCGGGGCATACACGCCGCTCGTGTGAATGGCCACGGCCTTTTTGTCCTCGAGCAGGCCAAGGTAGCCGTCCGCGGGATCGAAGGCGAAACTCCATCCAGGCTGCGTGACGGTGTCGATCCACTGCTTGAGTGCGTATGGCACGCCGGCGTTCCACATGGGGATGTTGAACACGTAGGCATCCGCGGCGGCAAACTGGTCGAACACGGCACGTGCGTCTTCCCATGCCTGGATTTGCTCGGGTGTCTGGTCAGCGCCGGAGAAAACAGCCATTTTGGCGGCGGCTGCGGGCTGGCCGAAGTCAGGGAGGGCTCCGGGGTCGAACAGATTGAGCGTTTCAACGTCAAAGCCCTCGTCGGCGGAGTCCTGGACGGCGGCGATGAAGTGGCGGGCCAGCCGCAGTGAATCGCTGCGGGACCCCCGCGGGGAGGCGTTGATGTGGAGGATGGGGCCATGACTCTGACAGCGGACCAGAAGCGCCGCAGGGCGCAACAGGATTACAACGGCGGACTCGGGCTGTGCCCGGCGCGCCAGCTCCTCGAAACGATCAGCAGCAAGTGGGTCACCCTGGTGATGCTTGCCCTGTCCGACGGGTCACTGCGGCACAGTGAGCTGCGCCGCCAGGTTGCCGGGGCCAGCCAGAAAATGCTGACTTCCACGCTGCGTTCACTGGAACGCGACGGCCTGGTGGCCCGCACCGTGACATCGTCAGTTCCTGTCCGCACCGACTATCAGCTGACTCCCGTCGGGCACTCTCTGCTGGACGTGGTGTATAGGCTGAAGGGCTGGGCCGAGGACAACATGGACGACGTGGCCCACGCGCGCATGGCGTATGACGGCGGCAGGCTCACACGCGTGGAATGACTTCGCGGGGCGTCAGGATGTGAAGGGCGTCAGGGTGTATGGCCGCTGGCGTCTTCCGGGCCCACGAAATGGCAGGAACCCTGATGTCGTTCGGGCAGGATGCAGGTGCGGCCGGTGGCGAGATGGACGTTGCCGCAACGGCCGGATCGCGCCACGTCCTCGCGGACGTGGACGCTTCGCAGATCAAGCCGTTCGTCGGCGCGCACCGATTCGCGGGCGGTTTCAGACGTGTTGTTCTCGTGACTGTTCATGCCTCGTGACTCCTCGTCGAGTGGCTGCCCCCAGTAGCAAGGCCAGTCAGTTGGACCCTGAGACTCAATTCTCGTCCCCGCGGATTAACGGTGGGTTACGGCCATGTTAGAACCACAGCGGCCGGCTGTCAGCCCGTCAATTGCTTCAGGATGGTCCTGCCGCGTTCTGGAGGGTTAGTCCAGTGAATCAGCGCCTTCGGCCGGGTCCTGCGAGTGCATGCGGAGATCAGTGGGATCGGCGGTTTCATCCCCTTCGGCAGGGGCCTCGCTGTGGATCCGCTGCATTTCTTCCAGGTTCTCACTCATGACTGGCGCTCCTTCTGCTGCCGTTCCGTGCCCGCGAACATCCCCAATAGTCATCTAGCTCCTGCCGGCCTCGGACTGTCAAGGACCCGCACAACGCTCTGGCCGGGCCAACCGTTGTGTGCTGAACTGTGTGGCATGGCAACTCACAAGATCGGATACTTCGTTGGAAGCCTGGCCAGCGGATCAATCAACCGCACGCTGTCCAAGGCACTCATCAAGCTCGCGCCGGAGGACCTTGAGTTCACGGAGATCCCCATCAGGGATCTGCCGCTGTACAGCTACGACTACGACGCCGACTTCCCGCCGGCGGGGCGGGCCCTGAAAGAGGCCATCGAGGCCTCCGACGGGATCCTCTTCGTGTCACCCGAATACAACCGTTCCATCCCGGGAGCGCTGAAGAACGCCATTGACTGGGGGTCACGGCCCTGGGGCACCAACTCGTTCGCCCGTAAGCCCACCGGCATCATCGGGGCGTCGCCGGGCAGTATCGGCACCGCCGTGATGCAGTCCTCCATGCGGGCAGTGCTGTCCTTCCTGGATGCACCGCAGCTCAACGCCCCGGAGGCCTACGTCAAATTCAAGCCGGACGTTTTCGGGGCCGACGGCGAGATCACGGACGAGTCCACCGCCGCTTTCCTCCGCCATTACATGGAGGAGTACTGCGCGTTCGTCCAACGGGTCCTGGCCGCCAACGCACCGGGCCACATCGGTGACCCGGTGCCAGACGCCCAGAAATTGTCCCGCTAAGCCGGGCTGGCAGCTGCGGCGCGGAAGCCGCCAAGAGCCCGGTATTTCTCCAGCCGGCGGGGCAGCAGGTCGCTGGTCCTGGCGGACGTGAGGGTCGCCAGCTCGTACTCGATGGCGTGCCCCAGGCGCTGGCAGAAGGCCTTGCCCTCGAGCGCGGCGTCCGGGCGTTCGTCCACGATGTGCTCCACCATGCCGTGGGCGTACAGCGATGCCACATTGACGCCCTGCGCCTCGGACATGGCTGGGGCAAAGTCGGTGCTGCGGTGCACGATCGCGCTGGCGCCTTCTGGCGGCAGCGGGGAGAGCCAGGCGTGCTGCGCCGCGACGGTCCGGTCGGCCGGCAGCAGGGCCAGTGCACCGCCGCCCGCTCCCTGGCCGAGCAGCACAGACACGGTGGGCGAGTTGAGTCCGATCAGGTCGTGCAGGGAACGGGCGATTTCGCCGGCCAGACCGCCTTCTTCGGCTTCCTTGGAGAGGGCTGCGCCGCCGGTGTCGATGACGGTCAGCAGCGGCAGGCCGAGCTCTTCGGCGAGGCGCATGCCGCGCCGGGCTTCGCGCAGCGACGCCGGTCCCATGGCTGTCTGCTGCGAGGGCCGCGGCCGCGTGTGGCCGATCACGACGCAGGACTTCTGGCCAAAGCGGGCCAGGGCCAGCAGCAGGCCGGGGTCCTTTTCCCCCTGGCCCGTGCCGTTGAGCGGAAGCACGTCCCGGGCGCCGTAGGCCAGGAGCTGGCGAAGGTCCGGGCGGCGCGGGTTGCGGGAGATTTCGATCGATTCCCAGGCGCCGGCGTCGGACGGTTTCACGGACAGCGTCCGCGGCGCGCGGACGCGCGGGTGCGGGCCGGTGACCAGAATGCCCAGGGCGCGGTCGACGACGTCGGACAGCTGCCAGGGCGGGACCACCGCGTCGATGAGCCCTTGGTCGAAGAGGTTCTCTGCCACCTGGACATTCTCCGGAAAGTGGGTGCCGTAGAGCGCCTCGTAGACCCGCGGCCCGAGGAACCCTAGGAGCGCACCGGGTTCAGCCACGGTGATGTGGCCGAGGGAGCCCCACGAAGCCATGACGCCGCCGGTGGTGGGGTGCCGGAGGTAGACGAGGTAGGGCAGGCCGGCCTGCCGGTGCGCCCGCACAGCGGCGCTGATCTTCACCATGGACAGGAAAGCGACGGTGCCCTCCTGCATCCGCGTGCCGCCCGACGCCGGCCCGGCCAGGAGGGGAAGCCCCTCCCTGGTCGCGCGTTCGACGGCGTGCACAATCCGTTCCGCCGCGGCGAGCCCGATGGACCCGGCCAGGAAACGGAACTCGCTGACGATGACGGCCACCCGGCGGCCGCGGATGAGGCCTTCGCCGGTCAGGACGGATTCGTCCACGCCGGTCTTCTCCCGGGCCGCGGCCAGCTCCTGCCGGTACTCGGGACTCGGATCCGGGTCAACCACCGGGGTGTCCCAGCTGCGGTAGGAGCCGGGATCGAGCACGGCGGCAATGAGTTCGGTGGCGTCCAGGTGCCTGACTTTCAGGTCCGCAGGCATGGTCATCGGCCCTCTCCGGCGGAGGCGGACGCGTCGGCCGGCACCAGCCCGAGCCACTGCCGGATCTGCGCTCCGTCCTGGTCCAGCAGCGGCGGCGCGGTGTGCGTCTTGAGCGTCGTTTCGGCGGTGTCCGCGGTGCTGAAGAACCGCAGGGGCGGGCCGGGAAGGCTCACGTTGCCGAGGATTTGATGGTCGACGTCAATCACCAGGCCCTGCGAATGAACCTGCTCCCATGCGTAGACTTCGTCCAGGGTCCGGACTTTGCCGGCCGGAATGCCGGCGTCGTTCAGCCTGGCGAGCAGAGGTTCGGCGTCGTAACCGGCGAACGCTCGCTCCACTTCTTCGATGACCTGCTCCCTGTTGCGCACCCGGTCCGCGTTCGTGGCGAACTCGGGCCGCCCCGCATCAATTCCGAATGCCGACGCGAACGTGGTCCACAGCTTCTCGCTGCCCACGCTGATCTGGACCCGGCCCTCCCGGCAGTGGAACAGCCCGTAGGGCGCAATGGACGGGTGGTGGTTGCCCTGCGCCTGGGGTGTTTCGCCGGCAACGGTGGCCCGGGTGCCCTGGAAGGCGTGCACGCCGATCAGGGCCGCGAGGAGGGAAGTTCGCACGATCTGTCCCCGCCCCGTCCGTTCCCGTTGCAGCAGTGCGGCGAGCGTGCCGAAGGCCCCGTACATGCCGGAAAGCAGGTCGGCAATGGGCACTCCCACGCGCTGGGGGTCGTCGGGCCCGGATCCGGTCAGGGACATCAGCCCGGCTTCGCCCTGGAGGATCTGGTCGTAACCGCTGCGCCGTGATTCGGGCCCGTCGTGGCCGAAGCCGGTGATGGACAGGACCATGAGCTCCGGGTTCAGTGCGTGCATCTCTGCGGCCGAGAACCCGAGCCGGTCCAGTACGCCGGGACGGAAGTTTTCGATCACGACGTCGGCGCGCTCCAGCAGTTCGCGGAGCACCGTCCGCCCGTCGTCGCTCTTCAGGTCAAGGGCGATGGATTCCTTGTTGCGGTTGCAGGAGAGGAAGTACGTGGCCTGGGGGTCGTCCTCAGGGCCGACGAACGGAGGCCCCCAGCCGCGCGTGTCGTCGCCGGTGCCGGGGTTCTCGACCTTGATGACCCGGGCGCCGAGGTCCGCCAGCATCATCCCGGCGTGCGGGCCGGCGAGGGCGCGGCTCAGGTCCACGACGAGGTAGCCGGTAAGGGGGCCTTCAGCCCGGGGTGTGGATTCGAAGCTCATGGGGGATGTTCCTTTTCTTGCGCGGGGAGGCTGCTGGTGATGTCTCGGCTACATCCAGCCCGGGACCACCATGACCAGCCAGGCGATGGCGGGGCCGGCGGCGACGACGATGCCGCTGTAGGCCAGGATCTGCTTGTAGAACTTGTCCTTGTCCACGTCCTCGGGGGCGTTTGCCAGCACCAGGGCGCCGTTGGTGCTGAACGGGGAGACGTCCACGATCGTGGAGGCGACGGCCAGCGCCGCGACGACGCCGACGGGGCCGATTTCGCCGCTGGCGAGGAACGGAACGGCCAGGGGAATGAGGGCCGCCAGGATGGCGGTGGACGAGGCGAAGGCAGAGACCACTGCGCCGATGTAGCAGATCAGCAGGGCCGCCAGCAGGGGCATGCCGAGGTGCGCCACGCCGTCGGAGACGAACTTGATGGTGCCGGCTTCCTCGAGGACGCCCACGAAAGTGAGCATGCCGCAGATGAGCAGGACCGTGGACCAGCTGATCTTGTTGATGGCACCCTTCTGGGCGGCCGGCGAGACGAGGGCCAGGACGATGGCAATGGTGATGGAGACGAAGCCGACGTCAACCTTGAATCCCAGCGAGATGACGGCGAGCGCGATGAGGCCCGCAATGGTCACCAGCTGCGGAACGCCGGCGCGTGCACGGCTGCCGTCCGACGGGCCGCCCGCCGGGGAGGAACCGGACGATTCCTTGCCTGCCGAGCCGGAGGGAGTGCTGCCAGGGCCGCAGTCCCGCGGGGTGGCGCCGGCGGCCCGGGCGCCGACGCTGACCGCCATGCGGGACTCTGCAGCCTGCTCCACGAGCCGGCCGGTCCTGGTGCTGAGCAGTTTGCTGCCGCCCAGGACGATGAACAGCACCACGGCGATGGCGAGGTTGAAGATGAAGCTCGCGAGGAAGATGGCCATCGGGCTGGCCTCCAGCTCCGTCTTGGCGATGATGCCGTTGACCGTGACGCCATAGACGGCGATCGGGGAGAAGCCGCCGGCCTGGGCGCCGTGGATGACCATCATGCCCATCATCAGCGGGTTGATTTTGTGCTTCGCGGCGAAGCTCAGCGCGATCGGCGCAATGATTGCGACGGCTGCCGGTGACAATGCCCCGACAGCGGTGATGACGGCCGTGATGGCGAACATGACCCAGGGGATGAGGGCCACTTTGCTGCCCACGAGCCGCACGGCGCCGCGGACCAGCAGGTCGATGGTGCCGTTGTTCTGGGCGATGGCGAAGAGATACGTGACGCCGACGATCGTCAGGAACAGGCCGCCGGGAAAGCTGGCAAGAATGTCGCTGGTGGACATGCCGAGGACCACGGAGCCCAGCAGGAATGCACCCACGAAGGCCAGGGCGCCCATGTTGAGGGGCAGCACCGTGGCCAGCAGGAACATCACCGCCAGGATGATGATGGACAGGACGGGAGCGGACATCGTTGTTCCTCCGGATTGAGAGTTTTGTGTGATGTGGATTACTGGCTCACTGGCCTAGCCTCCTAGACACTAGGTGACTTTGTCAATACTCCTCCGCTAAGCTGGACCGAGGACGTCGCCGGAAGGATGCGCATGCCCAGGAAGTCAGCAACGCAACAGATATCCCGCGTCTCGCGGCCCCGGCTCTATGAGCAGCTCGTGGAGCAGCTCATGGAGTTCATAGAGTCCGCGCAGCTCGGGCCCGGAGACACCCTTCCTGCGGAGCGGGACCTGGCCGAGCGGCTGGGCGTCTCGCGGGCAACACTGGCGCAGGCGCTGGTTGCCCTCGAAGTCCTCGGCGTGATCGATGTCCAGCACGGCACCGGCGCGGTGCTGGTGTACCGGCCCAACGTTCCGTCGGTGCTCAAGGGCCTGCGCGAACACCGCAGCCGTCTGCCGGAAATCGTCGAAGCCCGCAGCACACTTGAGGTCAAGCTTGCAGAGCTGGCCGCCGCCCGGCGCACCGAGGCGGACATGAAGGCGATCGACAAGGCGCTGGACGCCATGGCGGAAGAGGTGGCCTCGGGAGCCAAGGGAGCGCACGGTGACGAACAGTTCCACCAGGCCGTCACCACAGCGGCCCACTCTGCCGTGCTGGCCCAGCTCATGACCTTCATTGCCGGGATGATCCTGGAGACGCGCCTCGAATCCCTGGGCCAGCCCGGCCGGCCGGAACAGTCGCTGGCCTCGCACCGGAAGATCGCCGAGGCCATCCGGGCTCAGGATCCCAGCGGCGCCGCAGCGGCCATGCTGGAACACATCACCCTCGTCTCCGACGTCGCACTGCTGAAGTAGGACCATGAAACCTTTTCTGCTGCTCGCATCCCGCGCTGAAGACACCGCGGCGGAGGACGAGTACGAGGCATACCTGCGCTACGGGGGGCTGGACGAGAGCCAGCTGCGGCGGATCCGGATGGAGCAGGCGCCGCTGCCGGACCTGTCGCTGGAAGACTACTCCGGAGTCATCGTGGGCGGCAGCCCGTTCACCTCGAGCGATCCTCCCGAAAAGAAGTCTGAAACCCAGCACCGGGTGGAGCGCGAACTGTCTGCACTGCTGGACCGGATCGTGGAAGCGGACTACCCGTTTCTGGGCGCCTGCTATGGCGTCGGCACGCTTGGCCGTCACCAGGGTGCTGTCATCGACAGGACCTACGGGGAGCAGCTGGGCGGCGTGACCATCAGCCTGAGTCCCGAGGGCCTGCAGGATCCGCTGCTGGCGGGCATGCCCGCGGAGTTTACGGCCTTCACGGGCCATAAGGAAGCATGCACCGTGCCGCCCCCGCACGCCGTGCTGCTGGCGAGCTCGGCGGCTTGCCCGGTGCACATGTTCCGGATCAAGCAGAACCTCTATGCCACCCAGTTCCACCCCGAACTGGACGCCGAAGGGCTTGTCACCCGGATCGACATCTACCGCCACGCCGGATACTTCCCGCCGGAGTCCGCCGAGGAACTGATGGCGGCGGCCAGGACCTTCACCGCGACGGAGCCCATGAAGATCCTGCGGAACTTCGTCAAGATCTACGGCCGGTAGCCTCGGCTTCCTGCCCATTGACTTCGGCCGGGTGAGGACTACGGTTGTACTACTTCAACATGGATCTGTTGATGCGCGTGCGCTGAGGGGGGAGCCGCAGAGTGTGGATTGTTGCACAGCCAGGCCACGGCCGGCGATCCACACTCCCTCAGCTCGTCTCCGTTCCGGAGCCTCCACAATTCAGGTCTCAACCTAGTCCCAGGCAGCGTCCCATGACCGCTAATTTCGTTACTGCTTTCTCCGTAAAATCCTTCGACGTGCCGGATAAGAAGAGGTATCCGGACAAGGCGGAGGTGGATCTCGTCAGCGTGAACGACTACTCCGTCGCCCGTCTGATCCTCGCCCCCGGCTGGCAATGGTCCGTGTGCTCCAAGCCCACGGAAAAGACAGAATTCTGCCAGCACAACCACCTCGGCTTCTGCATCTCCGGAACGCTGGAGATCGCCACGCCGGACGGCCTCAAATCCACCATCCGTGCCAACGACACCTACGCGATTCCGCCGGGCCATGACGAATGGGTGCTCGGTTCCGAGCCTTTCGTCGCCGTGGAATTCCTCGGGGCGGCATCGTTCGGCCGGCCGTCGAGCCGCGGACAGCACGCACGCATGTGAACAGCCGCGCCTAACCGCTCCTCCGGAGAGCGGGGCGGCCACCCCCAAGGTTTTCCCACCGTGCAGCGCCTAGAGTCGGTTTTGTAGCAGCCGGCTGTATCTGGTGGGGAAGCCGGGCACGGACTGCTCGGCCCGCTGGGGGCCGTGCAGTCCGTGTTGCGTTGCCTCCGCCGTCAGTGCGCGTCCTCGAGGCCGTGTTCTCGAGGCAAGGCGGCCGGTCCAACGAAGGAGTCGCGGCCGTGACCATTGTCGACAACGCGGTGTATGTGGCAGGCCGCCGGACAGCGGATCCGGAGGGCCTTGAGGAGACGTACTTCCTGCTGCGCCAGCGCCAGGGGATGGCCTGGATCGGACTTTACCGGCCGGATGCGCCTGAGCTGCGCTCGGTGGCCGATGAGTTTGACCTCAGCCCGCTCGCAGTCGAGGACGCCCTGAGCGGACACCAGCGTGCGAAGCTGGAGCACTACGGCGACACCCTGTTCATGGTCCTGCGCCCCGCCAGGTACCTGGACGATGTGGAAAAGGTGGAATTCGGCGAAATCCATATCTTCATCGGGCCAGACTTCGTGGTCACCGTCCGGCACGCCGAATCACCGGATCTCGCCAAGGTGCGCCGGCGCATGGAATCCGAGCCCGAGTTCCTCGCACTGGGTCCGGATGCTGTGCTGTACGCCATCCTTGACCAGGTGGTGGACGAATATGAACCCGTCGCCACGGGGCTGGAGAACGACATCGATGAAATCGAGGATGACCTCTTCGGCGCCGATCCGGACGTGTCCCGGCGGATCTATGAGCTCTCCCGCCAGGTGATCACCGTCCAGCGCGCCACCGGGCCGCTGGCAGGAATCCTTCGGGCACTCATGGCAGGAACGCCGGACCATCACCCGGGTCCCGAGCTGCAGGACCACCTCAGGGACGTCCTTGACCATGTCCTGCGGCTGAATGACCGCATCTCGTCCTTCCGCGCCCTCCTCCAGAACGCGCTCGCTGTCAACGCTGCCCTGGTCGCGCAGCGGCAGAACGACGAAATGCGCCGCCTCACCGAGTCCAGCTTCGCGCAGAGCGAGCAGGTCAAACGGATCTCAGCCTGGGCGGCCATCCTCTTCGCTCCGACCCTCATCGGCACCATCTACGGCATGAACTTCCGGACCATGCCTGAGCTCGACTGGGTGTTCGGATACCCCATGGCCGTCAGCCTCATGGTCGGCATGGGACTGGCCCTCTACGCCACCTTCAAACGCAACAACTGGATCTAGCCGGCAGGAGCACGCGGTGGGGCGGGCTGCCTTCAGGCTGCGGCGGGCAAAAGCGCAGGATTGTGCCGGATTTTCCCCGGTTTATGCCCAAGATTCTGAGGATCGCCCAAGCTTTAAGACACCTCTGGCCACCAGCCCGGAACGCGAAAATACACTGGAACAACCAACCTTTGGTTCTCTCCCACCGGACCCACTCCTCCAAGGAAGCCCAAAATTCGCCCTCCGCTTTCTGCCCGCCCTGCCCTGGCCGCTCTGCTCCTCACGGCTCTCGCCGTAACGGCCACGGGGACCCCCGCCGGAACCGCGGCCACTCCGGAGGCCGGCTCCACTTCGAACCCCAACGCCGCGGCACCCCAGTCCGGCACGGTCCGCTACCTGGTGCGCTTTGCGTCCGGGACAGATGTGGCACAGGAGGCCCGGAGCCTGCGCTCGCGGAGCATCGCCGTCAGCCGCACATTCTCGAAAGCGCTGCGCGGCGCCGCGGTGACGGCGACGCCCGCCCAGGCCGCGGAGCTGAAGCGCTCCGCGCACGTGGCGGCGGTCGAAATCGACGCCCCCGTGAAGACCGCCGAAACCCAACAGGCGGCACCGTGGGGCCTGGACCGCATCGACCAGCGCGCCCTGCCCCTTTCCGGGTCCTACACCTCTGCCGCTGCCGGCGCCGGCGTGAACGCATACGTGGTCGACTCCGGTGTCCTCGCGTCGCACACGGAATTAGCGGGCCGGGTCGCCGCGGGATGGACGGCCGTGGCTGACGGCCGCGGAACAGGGGACTGCAACGGCCACGGAACGCACGTGGCTGGGACTGTCGCGGGCAAAACCTACGGCGTTGCCAAGGCGGCCACGGTGATTCCCGTGCGTGTCCTGGACTGCGCAGGCTCCGGCTTCAATTCCGATGTCATCGCCGGCCTCGAGTGGGTGGCCTCCCACCACCACGCCGGAACACCTGCCGTGGCCAACCTCAGTCTCGGCGGCACCGCCAGCGCCATGGTGGACGCGGCAGTGCAGGGCCTGATCAACGACGGAGTCACGGTGGCCGCTGCGGCAGGCAACTCCGCCGTCGATTCCTGCAGCAGTTCCCCTGCCCGGGTGCCGGATGCGCTCACGGTGGCCGCCAGTGACGCCTCGGACCGGCAGGCGGCCTTTTCCAACTTCGGCGCCTGCGTTGACCTGTACGCGCCGGGTGTGGCAATCACCTCCGCCGGTATCGCCTCGACCACAGCGACGGCTTCCATGAGCGGAACGTCCATGGCCACTCCGCACGTGGCCGGCGCGGCGGCTGCCGTTCTGTCGCGCTCTCCTGAACTGAGTCCCGCAGCGGTGGCATCCCGTCTGCTCTCCGGCGCAACGCCCGCAGTTATCGCGGCTGCCGGTGCAGGCACACCGAACCGACTGCTGTTCTCGGACCCGTCGGCGGGCACACTCTCCGCCCCGACGGTGTCCGCCCGTACGCCGGCCGCCAACGCCACCGCAATTGGTGTGGCGAGTCCGGTGACTGCCACCTTCAGCAGGGCGGTTCAGGGTGTCAGCGTTGCCACCTTTTTCCTGAAAAACCAGGCCGGGACGGTGGTCACCGCGACAGTTACCTACGACGCGACACTCCGGATGGCCACGCTGCGTCCGTCAACGGTCCTGGCAGCGTCGCAGAAGTACACCGCAACGCTGACGGGCGGCGCCTCCGCCATCCGCGACACGGCGGGCACGCCCCTGGTCTCCGAGAGCTGGGCCTTCACCACCGCGGCGGCCCCTACGGTCACGGCACGGACTCCGGGGGCCGGCAGCACCGGCGTTGCTGTCGGAAGCAACATCACCGCCACCTTCAGCACGGCCGTCCAGGGAGTCACCGGCAGCACTTTCCTGGTGAAAAGCGCCAGCGGGCAGGTTATTCCCGCGGCCGTCACGTACAGCGCAACCACGCGGACGGCAACGCTTGATCCGGCAGTCACCCTACTGAGTGACACGAAATATACCGCCACCCTCATCGGCGGCACGGCAGCCATCCGGGACGCGGCAGGCACTCCGTTGACGGGTACCAGCTGGACATTCACCACCGGCCCGGCGCCGGTCATCACGAGCGTGACCCCGCGGCCCGGGGCAGCGCTGGTGCGGCGGGCCAACAACATCGCGGTGACCTTCAGCGAGCCCGTCCAGGGTGCGGGCACGGGCTCGATCTTCATGAAGAACACCGCTACGGGCACGACGGTGGCCGCGACGGTGTCCCGTTACGGAACCACCAACCAGTGGATCCTGAACCCGTCGGCCACGCTGGCCGCCAAGACCAGCTACAGAGTGACCGTCACCGGGGGGCCGGCAGCCATCCGCGACCTCGCCGGCAACAGCCTGGCGACGTACAGCTGGACCTTCACAACGGGGTCCTTCTAACGCCACCACCCCAAGAACGCAGAACTACGGCGGCACCGCGGTGCCGCCGTAGTTCCTGCTTAGCTTGATATGACTGTCGGTTAGTAGCCCCTCTTGAAGTCGATCGTCAGCGTCCGGCTCTTGTCAACGTCGGACCCCTTGGACCACTTGCCCTTGCCGTCCTTGTCCTTGTCAAAGGTGATCTTCACAACATGAAGTACCTTGACGTAATCGTCCTTGCGGTCCTTGTCGACACGGGCCTTGGTGCTCTCGTGTACAACGTCGTTCTTATGGACCCGGACGTCACCGTCCCGGTACTTGATGCGGTCGTAGCCGTGCTTCGTTTCCTTCACGATCCACTGCTGCCAATGCACCTTGACATTCTTGTCGCACTTGATCTTGAAGGAGAAGTCCACCCTGGCGAACTTGTGGTACCCCTCTTTGTGGATCTTGATGAGGTCCGGTTTCTTGGCTTCCACCCAACAGTTAACCCGTTCTGAATAGGACGGGGCGGCGCTGGCGGGGCCCGCGAAGGCGACGGGACCGGCAACCAGTCCCAAGGAAACCGTTGAGACCAGTGCGAGCTTGGCTGCGAGGGGGCGCCGGGTTGGTGAGGTGATGGTCATTGTTTTGCTCCTGCATAGCGATGCGCGTGTTATCTGGGGTCGGGCAGCACTAGCCGATCACGTGGCGCGTGGAGACCTATCAACCACTTCTGCCGCATTATGATCGTCCGCCTGCTGTAGCAAGCGGGCTCGGAGCCGGATTCATTTTCAAGGCAACTCCTTGAATCCGGTAATTCAGAATTTTACCCCCTAAGTGAAGGTGAGCGATTGTTTTTGCAAAAATTGTAACCATTAGGGGTTGCCTGAGGTGCGGACCGACGGCGGGGTCCCGCCGTCGTCCACCACGTCCGGGCGCTACGTGTTCAGGAAGCTGAGCAGCGCCTCATTGACCTCAGCGGCGTGCGTCCAGAGGAGGCCGTGCGGAGCGCCCTCGATTTCCACATACTCCGCGTCCGGGAGGGCCTTGGTGAACTCCCGGCCGGTGGCATCGATCGGCAGGATGTTGTCCGCGGTGCCGTGGAGGATCAGCGAGGGAACGTCGATCTTGGGGATGTCGGCGCGGAAGTCGGTGAGCCAGGTGGGCTGGGCTGCCACTGAGGCAAAGGCGCCCGCGTTGGCGGCAAGATTCCAGCTTGCCCTGACAGACTCTTCACTGAGGCGCGGCGTTCCCAGGAAGGTGTCGCTGTTGTAGAAGTTCTTGAAGAACTCGGTGAAGAAGGCGTAGCGGTCCGCTGTGACCGCCTCGGTCAGGCCGTCGAATACTGACTGGGGGACACCGGTGGGGTTGTCGTCGGCCTGCAGGAGGTACGGTTCCAGCGACCCGAGGAAGGCGGCCTTGGATACGCGTGCCGAGCCGAACGTTGAGAGGTAGCGGGCAACCTCGCCCGTGCCCATGGAGAAGCCGACCAGCACGGTGTCATTCAGGTCGAGGCTGGTGAGGACGGTGTTGAGGTCGGCGGCGAACGTGTCGTAGTCGTAGCCGGTGGTGGGCTTGCTGGATTTCCCGAATCCGCGGCGGTCATAGGTGATGACACGGTACCCGGCATCAAGCAGGGCGGCGGTCTGCTTCTCCCAGGAGGATCCGTCCAGCGGGTAGCCGTGGATCAGGACGACAGCCTGGCCGGTTCCGTGGTCTTCGTAGTAGAGCTCGATGTCGGTGCTGTTTTCCTGTCCAACGGTGATGTAAGCCATATCAGCATTCCCTTCGGTCTCGTGAGAACGGACGTCCTCAAGCGGTGATACCAACCTATCCGGCCGGGATGCGCGTGCGGCTCGTTCGGGGAGGAATGGCAGTGCCCGCGGGAACGTTGGAGCAGGCATGAAACGTATCGGCTTCCTATCGTTTGGCCACTGGGGCCCCGTCCAGGGATCCCACACGCGAACAGCACGTGACGCCCTGTTGCAGGGGATCGACCTGGCGGTCGCCGCAGAGGAACTGGGCCTTGACGGCGCATTTTTCCGCGTGCACCACTTCGCCCGGCAGCAGGCGTCGCCGTTCCCGCTGCTCGCGGCCATCGCCGCCCGTACCAGCCGGATCGAAGTGGGCACCGCCGTGGTGGACATGAGATACGAAAATCCCTTGTACATGGCGGAGGAAACCGCGGCCACGGACCTCATCAGTGGCGGACGGCTGCAGCTTGGCATCAGCCGGGGCTCACCCGAGCCAGCGAGGAACGGTGCCGCCGCGTTCGGCTATGTCCCGCGCGAGGGCGAGACGGACGCGGACATGGCGCGCCGCCACGCAGCCGACTTCCGGAGGGCTGTGGCCGGTGCCGGGGTGGTGGAAGCGGACCCGCGGTATGCCGGCGGGGCAACCGGCTTGCTGCCGATCCAGCCTAGGTCCGAAGGGCTGGGCGAGCGGATCTGGTGGGGCGCGGGAACCCGCAAGACTGCTGTCTGGGCCGCCGAACTCGGGATGAACCTGATGAGCTCCACGCTGCTGACAGAGGACACGGGCGCGCCCTTTGACGAACTGCAGGCCGAGCAGATCGCGATGTTCCGTGAGGCGTGGGCGGCCGCCGGCCACGTCCGAGAACCCCGCGTTTCGGTCAGCCGGAGCGTGTTGCCCCTGGCCGATGAGGAGGACCGCCGCTATTTCGGACTCAGTGCACTGCGGGAGGGCCGGGATCAGGTGGGCGCGCTGGATGGAGTCCTGTCCCGCTTCGGAAAAAGCTATGCTGGCGAGCCTGACGCCGTTGCCGCGGATCTGGCAGCGGATGCCGCCGTGCAGTCCGCGGACACCCTCCTGCTGACTGTTCCGAACCAGCTGGGCGTGGCATACAACACGAAAATGCTGGAGACCATCGCCACGCAAGTGGCACCGGCCCTCGGGTGGCAGCCGAAGGGGGAAAGGGTGCGCCGGCGCTAGGGCTCCGGCATCTTCGCCTGCCGGATCCCGCGTGGTCACCCGCCCCGGCACATAGACTGGGCTTGCTGTGCCGCGGACCTGGAGTGAATCGCTCCGTTGCGGCGCAGCCCGCCGGAGGGTGGACGATCTGCAGTCCAGAGTGAAAGGCAGTTCCATGACCGACCCCAACAAGCCGACGCACGAATCCGCTGGCCTCCAGGGCCCTGGCGACCCCGACGCCGTCGAGGCCCCGCAGCCACATCCCGAAGCGGGCTCTGCGCACAATATCCGTGAGGAGCAGCTGACCCAGGGCGCCGGTACCGTGCCCGCGGGCTATGTGGGCAGCGGCGCGGCGGACTCCGGGCACAAGCCGGAAGAGGCGGCGGACGAATCCGGGCTGTGGGACGCCGAGGAAGAGTAGCCTGCTAGTTCGCTAGCCGCTTCGCCCGCCCGGCGTCAGCGCCAAAGGATCACCCGGTCGGCCCGGTCCCGGGTTGCTTCTATCAGCCGAGCGTTCGCTTCGTCGGACCCGTTCGCCCAGGCTTCGGCTGCAGGCCGGTCCATGCCGAAGACCATATGCCGCTCCACGAGGCGGGAGAGTCGCAGCGCCGGGGGAGTGTCGATGAACCACACCGCATCCAGCTGCGACCGCACCCGCTGCCACGCGGGGTTCTCGGCCAGCAGATAATTCCCTTCAGTGATGATGAGCGGCACTGAGGCCGGGACAGCTATGGATGCGGCCACCGGCTCGTCGATGGACCTGCGGAAATCCGGTGCGTAGACAACGTCCTCGTCCCGCCGCGCCAGCCGCTGCAACAGCGAGAAGTACCCGCCGACGTCGAAGGTGTCCGGAGCGCCCTTGCGCTGCCTCAGCGGCGTGCCGTCAATGACGGCGTTTCCCAGGTGGAAGCCGTCCATGGGAACCACCAGCGCCGCTCCGGGGCCGAAGAAATCTGCGAGCGAGGCGGAGAACGTGGACTTGCCGGCACCGGGGGCGCCGGCCACGCCCAGCAGGAGGCGCGAACCGTCGGCCAAGCGGAGGCGCAGGTCTGCGACGGCCTGCCGGATGTCCGGGGAGTCGAAGGCCCGGGACACAGCCGACTGGGCGTTTGGCATAGTCATGGAATGAATCCTAGGCCAGGCCGGACCTGGCGAGGCCGGGCCCGGGTCAGTCCAGTGGGATCGTGACGGTGACCTCGGTACCCGCTCCAGGTTCCGAAGAGATGGCGACCGTTCCGCCGGCATCCTGTATCGCAGCGGACATCGTCCGAAGCCCGCTGTCGCCGTCGTCGGCAGTGTTGGCCAGGAGGGACGCATTGTCGGGCCCCGTGCGGTCCGTTGAACGCTGGCCGAATCCGTTGCCGTTATCGGCAATGGTCAGACGGATGCCGTGGAAGACGGCCGTGAGCCGGACCGTCACATCAGTGGCATGGGCGTGCCTGAATGCATTGTTGAGGGCCTCCTGCGCTGACCGGTACAGCAATGTTGCGCAACTGGCCGAGATCTCCAGGCCGTGGCGCGGCGTCTCCCAGTGGACGCAGGTGCCCTGGCGGCGCAATGGTCCGGTCAGCCGGTCGATGCAGCCTGCGAGTCCCAGCCGGTGGAAATCCGCAGACGCAGGAACCTCAACCGCGCCCCATGCCTTGGCCACACCTCCGAGAGATGCTGAGCTGTTCATGGCGGCCCCGCCTCCTTGCATCCTGATGCGTGCGATCCGGGGAAACTTTTTGCCCCGGGCTGTTGCATTCAGGATGGCGCGGGAGGATCAGGCTTAGCGCGGGATATCCTCAGGATCGGATCAGGATTGCCGGCTCATGCCCAGGGCTGGAGCACCTGCTGGGGATAGGTCACCGCGTCCGCGGCGTCGAGTACTTCAAGAGCCGTCATGTGGGCTGCCGCAGCCACTTCGCGTATCGGTTTGCCGTGCGTCACCGCTGCTGCCACCGCTGTCTGCAGTGTCACTGCGGCAGGCTCGTGCTCTGCGTTGGCGGTTTCCAGCGTGGCAACCGCTTCCTCTACTGCCCGGATGTCGTCATCGTCCATCAGTGCACTCCTATCTCTGCTCCATTGCAGTAACCTCTGCTGCAGCGTCCCCGGATGGGTTCCGGGCGCTGCGTCATGTTGATAAAACAATAGGACAGACAGGTCTGTCTCGGCCAGTCCCACGGTAGAGTATTTTCTTGATGAACGCACCTGAATCAACAGAGGGCACGTTGCTGCCCCAGGGGGTACGTGCCGGTCAGAACGAACCCCTGCACCGGATACTGTCCACTGCCTACGAGCTCTTCTCCCGCCGCGGGATCCGCGACGTCGGGATCAACGAGCTGATCGAGCGATCCGGCGTGGCAAAATCCACCTTCTATCGGCATTTCCCCTCCAAAGATGCGCTCGTTCTTGCCTTCCTGGCCCTTCGCGACCAGGTGTGGACCGTGGACCTCATCGTTGCCGAAGCCAGGCGGAGGGGCAACACTCCGGAGGAACGCCTCCTGGCCATTTTCGACGTGTTTGGCGACTGGTTCCAGCGCGACGACTTCGAGGCCTGCACCTTCATCAACGTCCTGCTTGAAATGGGACCGGAACATCCCCTGGGGGAAGCCAGCATCGGCTACCTTGCCCGGATCCGCGGCCATCTCAAGGCGCTTGCCGAAGAAGCCGGCCTGCGCGACACGGAGGAGTTCGCCCGCTCCTGGCACATCCTGATGAAGGGCTCCATCATTTCCGCCACGGAGGGTGACTTCCTGGCGTCCAAACGCGCCCAGCAGATGGCCGGCTGGCTGATCGCCCACCACCGGAGCTGAGGCGCGAGCTGCGGCTCCGGGCGATCCGCTGCCACCTGCGGTTGATGTCCTCACCCCCCCCCGTCTTTCCTTTGCCCTTCCCTGACCCATTGCCCGGGCTGTCGCCTGGGCCTTTGCCGCCGTTTTCGTTGTCCGGTGCGGGGGACGGCAACGGCGGGGGAGCCAGGGTGGCCGGAGCCGGGCGAACGGCGGTTTCCTGAGCTGCTGCTGCTGCTGCTGCTGCTGCTGCTGCTTCTGCTTCTGCTTCTGCGGCGGCCACCTTCTCCGCCGCCGCTGCCGCTTTCTCCGCCGCGGCTTTGGATGCGGCGGCCTTCGCGGCCATCGCCGCGCGGAGGTCTGCCCGGACGGCTCCGACCGCCTTCATGATGCTTTGGTGACGCTTGAAGGAGACCTCCCCGTCAGCCGCGGCCCGGGTGAGATGGTCCACCAGTTCATCAAGGGTCCGCAGGCCAGCTGCGGGGTCTGCGTTGGCGGCCGCGGTGCTGACGGCCAGGACCCGTGCCTGCAGTTCCCTGCCGGTCTGCGGGTCCAAGTCGCCAGGAGCTGCAGCGCAGCCCGAGAACGCGGCAACGGTGAGGCACGCAGCCGCCAGCCCCGCGGCGACGCGTAACCGCATGCCCCTGCGGCCGAGCGAATCCTTCATACTTCCAGCCCCATCCGAGTTCCCCGCTGAGCGTTTTGCCCGGCAGCACCGGCGCCGTCCCTTAACGGCAGCCGAATAAATCATAAGGCTACTTAGCTTTGCTCGGGAACGCGGCTGAAGACCAAGGGGCGCCGCGAGTTCTCAAACAGGTGGCACAGTAGCGCCTGCTCAGGGCGGCCGGGGTGGGCAGCGAGATGGCGCAGAAGCCTTAGCCTGACCTCTGACTGGGGATCTGTGGCTGAAATGATGTCCAGGATGAGGTCAATAACCTGCTGGCGCAGCACGGTCTGGTCCTCCCGGCCGGGGGCACTAGCGGCCATCACGGACTCCACGGTTGTCGGCGCCGGTCAGTGACGCCGCGCCTTCTTGCCTGTCCCTTAATCCGGGCCCGTCGTCGAATGCACGGTGGCCGGTGGCCGGGCTGGCGCCCTGCATGTTGGGCACCACGATGCCCGGAATGTGCGCCGGTGCCGGCTCAGCCAAAGCCTGGCTCCACACCTGCAGCCCGGCGATGGCGATCGCGGGAAGACCCAGGAGTAACAGCTTCTTCATCGGGGCTCTCCTTCAAGGGGCTTCAGTGCCGGACAGCACCAAATATCCTGCCGCGCACCTGTGAAAATCTCGGCGTGCCATCCCCACAATCCGGCGGGCAGCGCAGGAATTGGGGGGTGAGGGAAGCAGCATGGTCCCCGCGCGGGGCAACCCCAGGGTTTCCACCAGGTTCTCCCCGGCTGTTCCCAAGGAAGCCAGCGGGATGGGCTCCGGCATGTGCCGGAAGGAGCCTTAACAAGCGGCTGCGCCCGGCGTAGCTTATTGGTGTTGGAAGCATCCCGGCCCCTCCGCTCTCATGCCAAAACAGGGCCGGACACAGACAGGAGGTAACAGCGATGGCCAACATTCTCCGCCGTGCCGGTGTTGAGTTCCCGGAGCCGTTCCGCCGGTTCCTGGAAGGAGATCTGGACTCCTGGCTCCGCGTGGAGGAATACCGCGAGGGCGGTGACCTGGTGGTCAAGGCGGAGGTCCCGGGAATCGATCCGGACAACGACGTCGACATCACCCTGGCGGGCAACCAGCTGGAAATTTCGGTCCGGCATGAGGAAAAAGCCGAGCACAAGGATAAAGACGGTTACCGATCCGAGTTCCGCTACGGCACGTTTGCCCGCACCGTGAGCCTGCCCGGTCCCGTCAGCCAGGAAGACATCCGCGCCTCATACACTGACGGCATCCTGGAGGTCCGTATCCCCTTGCCCGAAGAGCCCGCGGCCGGAGCCCGGAAGATCCGGGTTTCACGCGGTGCCGCGCCCTCGCCCGGATTTGGTTCCGCCGCCCAGGAGTAAAGCCCAGCGCGTCAGTGCGTATCCCGGAGCCTTGGGGCCTGCGTTGGATAGAGTCGACCTGCATGCGGTCGCGCCGGCGGTCCGTATGCAGGCCGGGTCGACGAGAGGGACGCAGTGCAGTGGATCAGACATGCCGTAATTCGGCGCATGGCGATGCTATTCGCCGTCGTCATCCTGGCCGGAGGGCTGGGCGGGTGCGGACTTTCAATGCCCGGAGACCCGGACGGCACCCTGGAACGGGTCTCGGGGGGAACCCTGCGGGTGGGTGTCACGGACAACGGCAAGTGGGCCAGTATCAGTGACGGACAGGAACCCCGGGGCCTCGAACCAGGTCTGGTGCGCTCCTTTGCCTCCTCCATCAGCGCCACGCCCGAATGGGTCGCAGGGAGCGAGCAGGAGCTGACGAAGGCGCTCAAGGAGGGCGACCTGGACCTGGTGATCGGCGGTTTTGCTGCCGACACGCCGTGGACCACGCATGCAGGAACCACGCGCCCGTACACGGAGTCGAAGGACGCCTACGGCAAGACCGTGAAGCACGTGCTCCTGGTGCCGCTGGGCGAGAACGGCTTCCTGCTGGCCCTGGACCGCTTTCTCCTGGAACAGGACGTGCAGGCATGAGCCGCACGGATACTGCCGGCAAGTTCGGCAACACCGAACTGCCCGAGGAGCAAAAAGACGCGCTGGAAAAGGCGATCAGGTTCGAATGGATCACCCTGGCGTTCCTGACGGTTTCCACCGCCCTCGTATTCCTGGTGCTGGGCAATTCCCAAGCCATGAAGGCTGCATGGATCGAAGACCTCCTCTCCTTCCTGCCGCCCATCGCCTTCCTGCTGGCCGCCCGGCTGATTCGCAGGCCTCCGACGGAGAAGCATCCGTACGGATATCACCGCTCGGTGGGGATTGCCCACCTTGTTGCCGCGGTGGCACTGGTGGCCATGGGCTCCTTCCTGATTGTCGATTCCGGCGCGGGCCTGCTCAGCGCGGAACACCCGACGATTGGCGGCATCGAGCTGTTCGGGCACACCATTTGGCTGGGCTGGCTGATGGTCGGGGCGATGCTGCTTACCGCGGGCCCTCCGGTGTATTTGGGGCGGGTCAAGATCAAACTCGCCGAAAAGCTCCATGACAAAGTGCTCTACGCCGATGCGGACATGAATAAAGCCGACTGGATGACCGCGGGGGCGGCGGCCGTAGGCGTTCTCGGCATCGGTGTCGGCCTTTGGTGGGCAGACTACGCAGCCGCCCTCCTGATATCGGTGAGCATTCTCCGCGACGGAGTGAAGAATCTTCGCGGTGCTGTGGGGGCGCTGATCGACACCCGGGCCCATACCGTGGACGACTCCGCACCGGACCCCCTCAACCGGCGGATCGACATCTACCTGAAGGGTCTTCCCTGGGTCAGCGAGGCCGCCTCACGCATCCGCGATGAGGGGCATGTTTTCCACATCGAGTCCTTTGTGGTCCCGGCCGGGGGCGCCGTTCCGTCCCTGGAAACCCTGGAGGAGGCACGCAAAGCCTGCGCCGGGCTCGACTGGAAGGTGCAGGACCTGGTCATCATCCCGGTTGCGAAGTTGCCGAAGGAGTTCCTGCCCGGACTGCGGTCGCCGGGTGCAGAGTACTGAACCTAGCCCTCGTAGTGGGTCTTTGCGGGCCCCTGGCCGAGCGAATCGACGATCGCCGACGCGACGCTGTGGAGCTTGGTGTTCCGTGTGCTGGAGGCGGCTTTCAGCAGCTGAAATGCCTCTTCCTGGCTGCACCGGTTCTGGGCCATGATGACACCGATGGCGACATCGATCACCGTCCGCGACTCCAGCGTGGCCTTCAGATTTGCGGCTGCCTCGCTGTAGTGGGCAAACCGCACCGCGAGTCGCAGTGCCATGGACGTCTGGGTGACAAAGTCCTCAGCAAGGTCCAGGACACGTCCCTCAAACCTGCCGGGGCGGTGCGAGTAGAGGTTCAGTGCGGCGCGCGTCTCGCCCTCAAGCTGGAAGGGGATCGCCAGGATGGAACGCACGCCCTGGCCCAGCACCGTACGGGAATACTGCGGCCACCGGGCATGCCCTTCGAGATCGGGGATATGGACGGTCACTTGCTCGCGTGAGGCGGTCATGCAGGGTCCGTCACCAAAGTCGTATTGGATCTCGTCCATGGCCTGGGCCTCAGGGGTGCTGCTTGCCACGGTGGCGGCTTTGCGGTGCCGCAGGAGTGTGATGCCGCACAGGACTTCGTCGCCGGGCTCGGAGAGGCTGCGGGCGGAAACCCGGGCAAGCTCGTGGAGGAATGCCTCCACATCCGGGCTGGCGAGCACCATCTCATTCAGGTGCTCCGTGATTGACGTTTCAAATTTTGCGGTCGACTCGCTGGCCACGATTCCCAGTACCGTTTCGCTCAGGTCAAGACGAGCCGGCGGCGCAGCGCATACCACGGAAGGGGAGCGGGTAGCGGCAGCAAAGAGCCGGATCGAACAAACTATCCAACGGCCTTCTGCTAAACCGTACCGAGAAATTATATACACCAGTTTGATGCGCATTTTGACTGCGCCGGCGCACCCTCCCGCCTAGGCTGGGGACCACGGCGAACCAGAGGAGAGCACCATGAGAATTGCGGTAACAGGCGGAAGCGGAAAACTTGGGCGCAGCGTAGTCCGCAGGCTTACGGAGGACGGTCATTCCGTCCTGAACCTGGACCGGACGGGCGAGAGGAGCCCCGCGCTGGCCATCGTGGACCTGCGGAACTACGGCCAGGTCTTGGATGTGGTCCTTGGCCTGGACGACCGGCATCAGGGCTTTGACGCGATCGTCCATCTTGGTGCCATTCCGGCGCCGGGGATCGTGCCGGATGCCGCCACGTTCGAAAACAACATGCTGGCCACGTACAACGTGTTCCAGGCGGCCCGCAGGGCCGGCATCAAAAAAGTCGTATACGCCTCCAGCGAGACGGTGCTGGGACTGCCGTTCGACGTCGACCCTCCCTACATCCCGGTGGACGAGGAGTATCCGGCGCGGCCGGAGAGCACCTACTCGCTGGTGAAGCACCTGGAGGAGCAGATGGCAATCGAAATGACGCGGTGGGACCCGGAGCTCAGCATCACCGGGCTGCGGTTTTCCAACGTCATGGACCCCGAGGATTACGAGGACTTCCCGTCCTTCGACTCCGACGCCACCTTGCGCAAGTGGAACCTCTGGGGATACATAGACGGGCGCGATGGTGCCCAGGCGGTGGCGAAGGCCCTGGAGAACGGCAAGCCCGGGTTCGAGGCGTTCATCATCGCCAATGAGGACACCGTGATGAGCCGCTCCAGCGCCAGCCTGGCCGCGGAGGTGTTCCCCGACGTCGAGGTGACCAAGGAGCTGGGGGAGCACGAGACCATGCTCTCCATCGACAAGGCCAAGAGGCTCCTCGGATTCGCGCCCGAACACAGCTGGCGGAACTACCACTCGAACCGCACCACACCCAGCGAAGACTGAGCGCGAACGGACACTTGCGGGCCCTGGTACGGGGCCTTAAGTGTCCGTTCGCGCTCGGTGGGGGTGGTGCTGGGACCAGATGTCCCCCATTTCCTCAGTGGACTGTTCCACGATCCTGCTCATGGCGGCGTGCGCGGCTTCGGCTTCGCCGCGCTGGATGGCGCTCGCCACGTCCACATGCAGCTGCAGCGCTTCGTGGTGCGGAAGATGCGGCATCAGGCCGTGTTCCGTGCGGCCGGAGAGAACCTCGCGCACCAGGTTATGCAGCTGGGAGAACATCGGATTGCCTGACGCCCTGAGCACCGCAGCATGGAATTCGATGTCCAGGGTGAGGAACTCGTCTTGCTTGTCGCCCTGCCCGGCGGCCCAAAGCCTGGCAGCCAGGGACACGAGCTCGCTTCCGCCCTCCAGCGAAACGCGCTCCGCGGCGAGCCGCGCGGCTTGCGGCTCTACCGCGCCGCGAAGTTCGTTCAGCGCGCGCAGCTGGTCAAGCCGGCCAGGGGAAGCCAGGCGCCAGCGGATGACCTGGGGATCGTAGAGATTCCAGCGTTCCTCCCCTTGGACAACGGTTCCGAGCCTGCGCCTGGATTCCAGCATGCCCATGGAACAAAGCACCTTCGTCGCCTCGCGGACCACCGACCGGGCCACCTTGTGCTCGGCTTCCAGCTCGTCGATACGCAGCACCGTGTGCGGGGCGATCGTGCCGTCGGCAATAGCCAGGCCCAACCGTTCCAGAAACGACGCGGGCGAATCTTTGGGGTGCTCCGCCATTGGAGTTTGCATAAATAAATCATACGGCTTGCAGATGAGGGGTTGTTTAAGTCCGCCTTATTTGCCATGATCGCTGGCGGAGCGAGTGCAAAGATGCGTTTGCGGATGGCCGGATGATCTCCGGCCCTGAGTCAAGGAGTCGTAATGAAGCGACGTTCAGTAATGAAGTATGCGGCCGTCGCCGCGGCCCTCTCCATGGGTTTGACCGCCTGCGGTGGCGGCGGAAGCACCGAATCCGAGGGCAACAAGACTGTCCGGGTCACCCTCGCCAACCATGTCTGGACAGAGGGGATCAAGGCCGCTGTTCCCGAATTTGAGAAGTCCACAGGCCTGAAGGTGGAGCTGACCCAGCTCGGCGAAGACCAGCTTTCTGACCAGTACAACGTCAAGCTCAACGCGGGCAGCGATGAAATCGACGTCATGATGTACCGTCCGCTCCAGGAGGGCAAGGCCTTCGCCAAGAACGGCTACCTCGCCGATCTGACCAGCAAGGTCTCGGAGGATGCGGGCTGGAACTGGAAGGATTACCAGGAAGGACCCGTCACGGCCTCGACCTACGAGGACAAGGTGATGGGTGTCCCGATCATCACCGAACGGGAGGTCCTCTACTACCGCAAGGACCTGCTCAAGGCCGCAGGCCTCGAAGTACCCAAGACCATGGACGAGCTTGAGGCAGCGGCCAAGGAGATCGCCGCATCCTCGCCGGGCACCGCGGGATTCGTGGCCCGCACCGGCAAGTCGGCTGCCGTCACGCAGTTCTCCAGCTTCCTGTACAGCTTCGGCGGCGACTTCACCGACGAAAGCGGCAAGTCAGCCGTCGGCAGCGAGGAAGCGAAAAAGGCCTACGCCTTCTACGGCGGCCTCATCAAGAACTACGGCCCCAAGAACGTCAGCACGGACATGAGCTGGCCCGAGGCGATGGCGATCTTCACCCAGGGCAAGGCCGCCTTCTACACGGAAGCGGATTCCCTCTACAAGAACGCCACGGACCCCGCCAAGTCCAAGGTGGCTGACACCGTGGGCTTCGCACCGCTGCCGGCCGGACCCGCCGGCTCCAAGCCGTACAACATCCCGTCGTGGGGCCTCGCCGTCAACCAGGCCTCGGCCAACCAGGACAATGCCTGGAAGTTCATCCAGTGGGCCACCAGCAAGGAGCGCACCCTCGAAGCGCAAAAGGCAGGCGTCCCGGGACCCCGCGCCTCCGTCTGGGCCGACCCGGCCGGCACCTCCACCTACCCGAAGGACCTGGCCGCAGCCATCGCCATGAGCGCTGAAAACGGCGTGGGCCACGACCGCCCGCAGGTCATCACGGTGGGTAAGGCACGTGAAATCGTCGGCGAACCGATCGTCGCCTCCATCACCGGGGCAGACTCATCGGCCGCGGCGGACGCCGCCAACGGAGCCTTCCAGAAGTTCCTGGACGACGAAAACAAGTAACTGAAGCGCGACGGCGGGATACCCGCCCGGCTGTTGTCCCGCCGTCGCCCGCAAACACTTTCACCCCCAACTTCTTAGGTGAACCATGTCTGTACTGACCCCTGCCCGGACCTCCGGTCGAACGGCCAACGCCCAGGAGAATTTCTCCGCCTGGGCCAACCGCCACCGGAAGTGGCTGTTCGCAGCGCCCGCCATGATCTTCGTGGGCGTCCTCATTATCTTCCCGCTCGCGTGGACCCTCTACCTGAGCCTGACGGACTCCCAGGGCTCGGTCCGCGCGGCCTCGGACTTCGTGGGCCTCGAAAACTACCTCACGGTCCTCACCGATACCGAACGCTTCTGGCCGGCCGTGGGCCGCACGATGTCCTTCACCCTCGTGGCCCTGGCCTGCGAAATCATCCTCGGCATGGGCATCGCCCTGCTCCTCTGGCGTCCGTTCCGCGGCGAAAAGTGGGTGCGCGTGGCCATTCTGCTGCCGCTCGTGGCCACTCCCGTTGCCGTGGGCATGATGTGGCGCCTGATCTTCGACCCGAACATCGGCTTCGCCAACCAGCTGCTGGGCCTCGTGGGCATTCCGCCGCAGCCGTGGCTCTCCGGGCAGGATTCGGCCCTGCCCACCACCATCTTCATGGACGTCTGGCAGTGGACACCTATGGTGGTCCTCATCCTCCTGGCCGGCCTGACCGCCCTCTCCGACGAGCCGGACGAGGCCGCCCGCATGGACGGCGCCAGCGCACTCCAGCGCTTCTTCTACGTCACACTGCCGCTGATGATGCCCACCGTGATCGTGGCCATCCTGCTCCGCGGCATTGACGCGCTGAAGACCTTCGACATCCTCTACGCCACCAAAGGCAAGGGCGGCGGTTCCTTCCACGAGGTGGAGACCCTGAACGTGTACGCCTACGGACTGAGCTTCGACTACAACCAGTACGGGCTGTCCTCCGCAGTGCTGATCCTGTTCTTCATGATCATCATTGGCTCCATGTGGCTGCTGACCATGCGCAAGAAAGCGGTAAGCAAATGACCCTCCTGCACGAGAACACTGAACCACAGGCGCCGGTGAGGCAGCGGCCGGCAGCAACCCGCCGCAGGAAGCCGCTCCGTAGCCGCGCCTACAAGACCTTCCGCGTGGTCGCCCTGATCGCGGTCGTGCTGTTCCTCATCGCGCCGCTCTTCTGGATGCTGCTGGCCTCCTTCAAGACCAACGTGGACATCTACGACGCCGGCAAGTCCTTCCTGTTCACGCCCACCGGCGAGAACTACGCCAACGTGCTGCAGCGCAACAACTACTTCGTCTTCATCTTCAACAGCTTCTGGGTGGCCTTCGTGTCCACGGCCCTGTCGCTGGTCCTGGGCGTTCCGGCCGCCTATGCCATGAGCCGCTTCACCATGCACCGCTCGGCGCTGGTGGTCCTGATGGCCCGCGTTATCCCCGGCGTCTCCCTGCTGGTGCCCTGGTACTACGTCTTCTCCAACCTGAAGATGGTGGGCGGCTTCGAGGTGCTGATCCTCAGCCACATGTTCGTCGCCCTGCCGCTGATCGTGTACATCATGATGAGCTACTTCGATTCGCTGCCGCTGGAACTCGAGGAGTCGGCCCAGGTGGACGGACTCACGCCGATCGGCGCGTTCCGCCGCATCACCCTGCCGCTGTCCGTGGCCGGCATGGCCACCGCCGGGATCCTGTCCTTCATCTTCTCGTGGAACAACTTCATGTTCGCCCTGGTCCTGTCCGGCTCGAAGACGAAGACCCTGCCCGTGGCCATCTTCGACTTCGTCTCCTACGCCAGCATCGACTGGGGCGGCTTGATGGCCGCGGCGACCGTGGTGACCATCCCGATCATGATCATCGCGCTCTTCACGCAGAAATACATCGTGTCCGGCATGACCGCCGGCGCCACCAAGGGCTAGGGATACACCGTGACGCGCATCAGCAGAATAGAAACTTTCCTCGTCCCGCCGCGCTGGCTGTTCGTCCGCATCGAGACCGACAGCGGGATCGCCGGCTGGGGAGAGGCAAGCTGCGAGGGCCGCAGCGAAACCGTCCGCACCGCCGTCGACCAGCTCTCCGAGCTCCTGATCGGCCAGGACGCCCTCCGGATCGAGGACCACTGGCAGGTCATGACCAAGGGCTCCTTCTACCGCGGTGGCCCCATCCTGGCCAGCGCCGTGTCCGGGCTGGACCAGGCGCTGTGGGACATCGCCGGCAAGCACTTCAACGCCCCCGTGCACCAGCTGTTGGGCGGCCCGGTCCGCGACAGGATCCGGATGTATGGATGGGTGGGCGGCGACGAGCCCAACGAGGTGGCCGACCAGATCAGCGCCCAGCTGGAAGTCGGACTCACCGCGGTCAAGATGAACGCCAGCGGCCGGATGAGCCCGGTAGCCTCGGTGGCAGAGCTCGACGGCGTGGTCCGCCGAGTGGCTGCCGCCCGGGAAGTCCTGGGGGACCACCGGGACGTGGCCGTCGACTTCCACGGCCGCTTCAGCCTCGCCAACGCGCGCCGCGTGGCGCCGCTCCTGGAGCCGTACCGGCCGTTTTTCCTCGAGGAACCCGTGGTTCCGGAGAACACCCACCTGCTGCGCGAATTCACCTCCTCCACCACCACCCCGGTGTCCACCGGGGAGCGGCTGTACAGCCGGCAGGAGTTCCTGCCCGCACTGCAGGCGGGAATCGCCGTGGCGCAGCCTGACCTCTCGCATGCCGGCGGCATCACGGAGGTCCGCAAGATTGCTTCCCTGGCCGAGGTCTACGAGGTCCAGCTGGCCCCGCATTGCCCGCTCGGCCCGCTGGCCCTGGCCGCCTGCCTGCAGGTGGGCTTCGCGACGCCCAACTTCCTGATCCAGGAGCAGAGCATCGGCATCCACTACAACCAGGGCGCGGAAGTCCTCGACTACGTGGTGGATAAATCACCCCTGAAGTTCGTGGACGGCCACATCGAGCGGCTGACCGGGCCCGGCCTGGGCATCGAGATCGACGAAGCGGTGGTCCGTGCCGCCGACAAACAGGGCCACGCGTGGCGCGGTCCGGTATGGCGGCACCCCGACGGCTCGTTCGCAGAGTGGTGAGCGGCAGCATGGCCAAGCACGGAATGGAGAAGTCCACTATGGAGGACAGCATGACCCCCCAATTGTTGCTCGACGGGATCACGGACGCCCGGCTGGTCGCGATCGTGCGCGGCACCGACGGTGCGGCCGCCGCGAAGGCTGCGCTCGCGGCGATGGAGGAGGGCTTCCGGTTCGTTGAAATTGCCTTGACCACGCCCGGCGCCCTTGAAGCCATCCGCGACGTCCGGGCCGCCGCACCCGAAGGCTGCTTTGTCGGTGCCGGGACCGTCCTCACACCGCAGGACGTGGAGCGCGTTGCCGACGCCGGCGGCCAGTTCATGGTGACGCCGGCACTGGCGGAGTCCATCGATGAGTCGGCACGGCGGGGCATCCCCGTGCTGGCAGGGGCCCTGACCCCCACCGAGGCGTACGAAGCTATGAACCGCGGTGCCACGGCCGTCAAGCTCTTTCCCGCCTCCATCGGGGGACCTCGTTACCTTAAAGCGCTCCGTGATCCGTTTCCGGACATCCCGTTCATCGCGGTGGGCGGCGTGGGGCTCGACGAAGCGGCGGGCTACTGGGAAGCCGGTGCCATCGCCGTCGGACTGGGCGGGCCGCTGTTCGGCGACGCCGGCTCCGGCGGGGACCTGGCCCCGGTGCGGGAGCGTGCCCGCAGCTTCGTCAGCCTGGCCGCCGGTTTCGGCCGCCGCACCGCTGCGGCAGGCTCCCGGTGACCGCCGCCGTCGACCTCCTGACCCTGGGCGAATCCATGGTGTCGCTGAGGTCGGGAGGTCCGCTCTCGGCAGGAGGCAGCCTGTCGATGCACGTGGCCGGTGCGGAGTCCAATGTTGCGGTCGGGGTCGCCCGTCTGGGGCACACCGTGCGCTGGGCGGGCGTGGTGGGGGAGGACCCGCACGGCCAGTTCATCCTGAGGCAGCTGCGTTCCGAGGGCATCGCACTGCATCACCGCGAAGATGCCGAGCGCAGCACGGGCGTGATGTTCCTGGAGCGGCGGACCGCCGATGTCGGCCGCGCCTACTATTACCGCTCGGGATCGGCAGGATCCACGCTCAACATCAGCGACGTCGACGCCGCGCTGCGCGGCGGCGCCCGGGTGGTCCACCTGACCGGAATCACCGCCGCGCTCAGCCCGGAGGCGCGGCGCGCAGTGGAGTACGCCGCCGAACGCGCCGCCGGCGACGGCAGCCTGGTGTCGCTGGACGTCAACTACCGGGCCAAGCTGTGGTCACGGGAGGAGGCACGCGCTGCCCTCGCCCCGATTGTCCGGCACGCCAGCATCGTGGTCGCCTCCGATGATGAGCTGGACCTCGTGGCGCCGGGCACGGATGTGGCTGCAGGTTCCGCGGAGGCCGAGGTCCTGATGGCCAAGCGGCTCCTGGAACACGGCGTGCGGGAGGTGGTGGTCAAACGCGGTGCCGCCGGTGCCGGCGTCCACACCGCCGGCGGGCGGTGGGAGGTGCCGGCAGTGCCGGTCACCAGCATCGATACCGTCGGAGCCGGGGATGCCTTCACCGCCGGCTACCTCTCCGCGCTGCTCGACGGCGATGACGTGGCCGGGCGGCTGCGGCGCGGAGCCCTAACTGGAGCCTTCGCCGTGAGCACCGCCGGTGACTGGGAAGGCCTGCCGCGCACCGCCGAACTCGAGCTGCTCGCCAACCACGCCGCCGGAAGCACCCAACGCTAGCCTGAGGGCCGGGAGGCCGAAACCATTCATGATCGACTGAAGAGAAAGCCTGGACCTGTTGTGAAAATCATTGCCGCGGAAGTGTTCGTGACGAGCCCTTCCCGTAATTTCGTGACGTTGCGGATCACCACGGAGGAGGGGGTGACCGGCATCGGTGACGCGACGCTGAACGGGCGTGAGCTCGCGGTGGCCGCGTACCTGAAGGAACACGTGGCGCAGTTGCTGATCGGGAAGGATCCGCACCGGATCGAGGACACCTGGCAGTTCCTGTACCGGTCCTCGTACTGGCGCCGGGGGCCGGTGACGATGGCGGCGATCGCCGCGGTGGACATGGCGTTGTGGGACATCAAGGGCAAGATGGCCGGGATGCCGGTGTACCAGCTGCTCGGCGGCGCGTCGCGGAACGGGCTGCGCGCTTACGGGCATGCGTCCGGGGCGGACATTCCGTCGCTGTTTGATTCGGTGCGGGAGCACCTTGAGCTCGGCTACAAGTCGGTGCGGATCCAGACCGCGGTGCCGGGGATCAAGGCCGTGTACGGTGTGGCGGCGCAGGCGCAGGCTTCCGGGGAGCGGTATGACTATGAGCCGGCCGGGCGGGGCGCGTTCCCGGTGGAGGAGGACTGGGACACCCGGGCCTACCTGCGGCACCTGCCCACGGTGTTCGAGGCGGTGCGGAATGAATTCGGCCCGGAGCTGCCTTTGCTGCATGACGGGCACCACCGGATGACGCCGATCCAGGCGGCCAAGCTGGGCAAGGCGCTGGAACCGTACGACCTGTTCTGGCTGGAGGACTGCACCCCGGCCGAGAACCAGGAGGCGCTGCGCCTGGTGCGGGCGCACACCACCACGCCGCTGGCGATCGGCGAGATCTTCAATACCGTGTACGACTACCAGACCATCATCAAGGAACAGCTGATCGACTACGTCCGGGCCGCGTCCACGCATTTCGGCGGGATCTCGCCGCTGAAGAAGGTCATGGACTTCGCCGCGCAGTACCAGATCAAGTCGGGCTTCCACGGGCCCACGGACATCTCCCCGGTCGGGTTCGCCGCGCAGCTGCATGTGGGCCTGGCGATCCACAACTACGGCATCCAGGAATACATGCAGCACTCTGCCGCCACGAACGAGGTGTTCGAGCAGTCCATGACGTTCACTGACGGGTATCTGCACCCGGGCGACAAGCCCGGCATCGGCGTCGAATTCAACGAAGAAGCCGCCGCCGCCTACCCGTACCAGCAGGCCTACCTGCCCTACAACCGCCTCGTCGACGGAACAGTCCACGACTGGTGACGACCTCGCCCACATAAGAACAGCCCGCGCGGTTCTGAGGCTTCAGAACGGCGCGGGCTGTTGCTTGGTTGGGGCGGGGTGGGTCAGTGGTTCTCGGCTGGTGCCGGGTGCGAAGCCGAGGCGGCGGACACGGGGGTCTTGGCCGCGGGTTTGGGTTCCTGGGGCTCTCCGACGGCTGACGGCGGGGTGGTCTTCCACTTGAAGCGCTTGCCGAGAGTGGATCCGCTGCCGCCGCTGCGGTTCTTGTTGAAGATGTCGAAGCCCACCGCGAGCAGGAGCACCAGGCCCTTGATCAGCTGCTGGTAGTCCGTGCCGAGGCCAAGGATCGACATGCCGTTGTTGAGGACGCCCATAATCAGGCCGCCCACCATGGCTCCCGCCACGGTGCCGATGCCGCCCTGGACCGCGGCGCCGCCGATGAATGCCGCGGCGATGGAGTCCAGCTCAAAGCCCGTGCCGCCTGCGGGTTGGGCCGAGTTCAGCCGGGCCGTGAACACGAGGCCGGCCAGGGCCGCCAGCACACCCATGTTCACGAAGAGCCGGAACGTCACGGCCTTGGTCTTGATGCCCGAGAGCTCGGCCGCGTGGAGGTTGCCGCCGATCGCGTAGGTGTGCCGGCCGAAGATGCTGTTGCTCATCAGGGCGGAGTAGACGATGACCAGGACAGCCAGGACGATCAGCACGATCGGCGTGCCGCGGTAGCTTGCCAGCAGGAACGTGATGGCGAGCATCAGCACCGCGATGAATGCTGTCTTGATGGCGAACCAGGCCATGGGTTCGTTTTCGAGGTTGAACCTCCGGCGGACCCGGCGCTCCTTGATGGACTGGAAGAGGATGGCTGCCGTGCCTCCGACGCCGAGGATGACGGTCAGCCACTCCAGCACCGAGGTGCCGCCCGAAATGTCAGGGAGGAAGCCGCCACCCAGGGCCCGCAGCTCGTCCGGGAACGGGGTGATCTGCTGGTTCTTCAGGGTGATGAGGGTCAGCCCGCGGAAGATGAGCATCCCGGCGAGGGTGACGATGAACGCGGGGATGCCGACGTACGCGATCCAGTACCCCTGCCAGGCACCCACGAGGGCACCGACGAGCAGGCACGCAGGGATCGCGATCCACCAGGCCCAGCCCCAGTGCACGATCATCACACCCGATACGGCGCCGATGAAGCCGGCGATGGAACCGACGGACAGGTCGATGTGGCCGGCGATGATGACCATGACCATGCCGATGGCCAGGATCAGGATGTAGCTGTTCTGGACCACGAGGTTGGTGACGTTCTGCGGCTGCAGCAGGATGCCGTCGGTAAGGACCTGGAACAGCAGGACAATCAGGATCAGGGCGACGAAGATGCCGACCTGGCGGAGGCGGCTTGCCAGGAAGCCGAGGGATTCTCGTAGGGCGGACATGGTGGTCATTCCTTCTCTTGGGTCATGTAGTGCATGAGTGTCTCTTGGGAGGCCTCGGCGATGGGGACCTCGCCGGTGACGTGGCCTGCGGACAGCGTGTAGATCCGGTCACAGATGCCGAGCAGTTCAGGCAGTTCCGAGGAGATCACGATGACGGCTTTCCCCTCGGCGGCGAGTTCGGCGATGATCGTGTAGATCTCGAATTTGGCTCCCACGTCGATGCCCCTGGTGGGTTCATCGAGGATCAGCACATCGGGGTCGGAGAACATCCATTTGCTCAGGACCACCTTCTGCTGATTGCCGCCGGAGAGCTTTCCCGTGATGGCTGCGACCGAGGGCGCCTTGATGTTCATGCTCTTCCGGTAGCGGTTGGCCACGGTGGTTTCCTGGTTCTTGTCCACCCAGCCGCCCCTGGACAGCTTGCCGAGGGCAGCCATCGAGATGTTGCGCTTGATGTCCTCGATGAGATTCAGGCCGTAGTGCTTGCGGTCCTCGGTGGCGTAGGCAATTCCGTGGCGGATGGCCTCGGGCACGGAGGAGGTGTCGATTTCCTTGCCGTACTTGAACACCTTCCCCGAGACAGCGCGTCCGTAGCTGCGTCCGAAGACGCTCATGGCCAGTTCGGTCCTGCCGGCACCCATGAGGCCGGCCAGCCCGACGACTTCGCCCTTGCGGACATTGAGGCTCGCGTTGTGGACCACGGTGCGGCTGTGGTCCTGGGGGTGCTGAACGGACCAGTCCTCGATGCGGAGGACTTCCTCGCCGATCCGGGGAGTGCGTTCCGGGTAGAGGCTTTCCAGGTCGCGGCCCACCATGCCGCGGATGATCCGCTCCTGGGTGATCTGGCCCTGATCGAGGCGCAATGTCTCGATGCTCTTGCCGTCCCGGATGATGGTGACGGCGTCCGCCACCTTGCGGATTTCGTTGAGCTTGTGGCTGATGATGATGCTCGTGACGCCCTGGCCCTTCAGATGCAGGATGAGATCCAGCAGGTGGTCCGAGTCCTCGTCGTTCAGGGCCGCCGTCGGCTCGTCCAGGATGAGCAGCTTGACTTCCTTCGAGAGGGCCTTGGCGATCTCGACCAGCTGCTGCTTTCCCACACTGATGTGCTGGATCGGTGTGACCGGGTTTTCGCTCAGCCCCACCCGTGCGAGCAGTTTGGCCGCTTCAAGGTTGGTCTGGCGCCAGTTCACCCAGCCGCGCGAGGCGATCTCGTTTCCGAGGAAGATGTTCTCCGCGATGGACAGGTACGGGCTCAAGGCCAGTTCCTGGTGGATGATGACGATGCCGCGTTTTTCGCTGTCGTTGATGGTGGAAAAATCGCACGGCTCGTTTTCGAAGAGGATGTCGCCGTCAAAGGTGCTGTGCGGGTAGACGCCGGAGAGCACTTTCATCAGGGTCGATTTGCCGGCTCCGTTTTCACCGCAGATGGCGTGGACCTCGCCGCGGTTCACGTCCAGGGTGACGTCCTGGAGTGCTTTGACGCCGGGAAAGGTCTTGGTGATTCCCCGCATTTGAAGGATGGGTACGTTCATGGTCATTCCCGCTGACTGGTTGGTGCCGGGCTCCTGCGGGTGCAGGGCCCGGTGGGGGAGCAGCCCGGCCGGATGCCGGGCCGCTCCCTTCGCCGCGCCTACTTGACGTCGGCCTCCGTGTAGTAGCCGGAGTCGATGAGTTCCTGCTTGTAGTTGTCCTTGGTGATGATCACGGACTCGAGCAGGTACGCCGGGACCACCTTGACCTTGTTGTTGTAGGTTTTGGTGTCGTTCGTCTCGGGCTGCTCTCCCTTCAGGACGGCATCAACCATCTTCACGGCCTGTTCACCCAGCTTGCGGGTGTCCTTGAAGATCGTGGAGTACTGCTCCCCGGCAATGATGGACTTGACGGAGCCCTTCTCCGCATCCTGCCCGGTCACGACCGGAAGGTTGCCCTTGGAGTAGCCGCCGGTGCTGGTCAGGGCCGAAATGATGCCAATGGACAGGCCATCGTAAGGTGACAGCACGCCGTCGAGCTTCTTGCCGGAACTGTAGGCGGAGGTGAGGATGTCCTCCATGCGCTTCTGCGCAACGGGCGCCTGCCAGCGCAGGATGGCGGCCTGCTCGAACTTGGTCTGGCCGCTGGGAACCTTAATGGTTCCGGCGTCCATGAACGGCTTCAGCGTGTCCATGGCACCGGTCCAGAAGAAGTTTGCGTTGTTGTCGTCCGGGCTGCCGGCGAACAGTTCCACGTTGAACGGGCCCTTGCCGTCCACCTTCTTGCCGCTGGCATCCAGGAGGCCCAGGCCGGTCAGCAGGGAGGTGGCCTGCTGGACACCGACCGTGTAGTTGTCAAACGTGGTGTAGAAGTCCACGTTCGGTGTGCCGTTGATCAGCCGGTCATAGGCGATGACCTTGACGTTCTGCTCCTTGGCCTTGGCCAGGACATCCGTCAGCGTGGTGCCGTCGATCGCGGCGATAATCAGGGCCTTCGCACCCTTGGTCAGCATGTTCTCAATCTGCGACACCTGTGTGGGGATGTCGTCATTGGCGAACTGCAGATCCGTCTTGTATCCGAGGTCCTTCAGGGACTTTTCGACATTGCCTCCGTCGGCAATCCATCGCTCAGACGTCTGCGTCGGCATTGAAATGCCCACGAGAGAGCCGGCAGCATCGGTGCTGGCTGCGGGATCCGCGGTGCTGCCGGGACGGCTGCCGCAGCCGGTGGCTCCGACGGTCACGGCCAGGGCGACGGCGACGGCTCCCAGGAGTTTCTTGAAACGCACGTTGTTCTCCTTCCGCGGCTGACTCCGGCCGCGAATTGCTGCTGAGCCGGGAGGCATCTGCGCCTTCCGACGGGACCGGCATTGGGCTCCGGTCGGCTGCTGCGCGATCCTGAGGCCCGCACACCAGGGGGCTTTGCGATCAGGCGGCGTCCATGCCGCCCTTACTCAATTCTGTGAAGCTGCTGCGCCTTGTGAGCGCTAACAATTACGAGAATAGCTCACGCGTTATTGTGGGTCAACACACATGTTTGCCGAAGCCGGGCCTTTTTGCCGGCCTTTTGCCTCGGCCGTTTGGCTGGCGAAACCGCCGGGCAGCAATGCTGCCCGGCGGCTGAGTGCAGGGCTGGCGCCCCTGGGTTACCTAGCCGCGCCGCTGCAGCCCGGGAACGCCGTCTTGGATGCCGAAGCTGGCCTTGGTGCTGATCGGGGAGCCGGGTGCGGAAACGTAGTCCAGCACCCGGTAGTCAGCCGTCATGGCGTCCCTGGTGATCGTGGTCCGGACGTAGCCGCGCTGGTCGTTGTAGAACTTCAGGTGCGGATTCCAGGCCATGGTCGGATCGGTGACGGAACCCGTTCCGTTTCCGTTGGACGTGACGGAGGTGCACACCAGTTCAGAACCCACCACGGGCGCGTGGGGATCCTTGAAGTCCACCTTCACGTCGTTGGCCCAGCTGCGGTGGACGTCACCGGTAAGGACGACGGCGTTGCGCACCTTCGCGTCCACCCAGCCTTGCGTGATCCGGCGCCGCGAGGCGGCATAGCCGTCCCAGCCGTCCATTGACACGTCGTCGATTTCCGGCGCCTGGTTGCGGTCGCGCTCCGCGAAGAACACCTGCTGGCCCAGGATGTCCCAGCGCGCCGTGGACTTCCGGAAGCCGTCCAGCAGCCACTGCTCCTGCCCGGCGCCGGTGATGGTCCTGTCCTCCGCAAGGCGCTCGCCGACGTTTTTCCGCCAGCCGTCGCCAGCCAGCTGGTCGTCGCGGTACTGGCGGGTGTCCATCATGTGGAAGTTTGCCAGCTGGCCCCACTGGACCGTGCGGTAGATCTTCATGTCGGCTCCGGCGGGAACAGACGGTGCACGCAGCGGCATGTTCTCGTAGTAGGCCTTGAATGCGGCCGCCCTCCGGATGCGGAAGTTGCCGGCGGAGTCGTTGAGCTGGGCGGGGTCGGCATTCTCCGGCACCTCGTCCGCCCAGTTGTTGTCCACTTCGTGGTCATCCCAGACCACCAGCCATGGTGCCGCGGCGTGGGCGGCCTGGAGGTCGGCGTCGGACTTGTACTGTGCGTGGCGCTGGCGGTAGCCCTCCAGCGTCACGGTCTCCGGCCCCTCGTGGTCCCGGACGTTTCCGCCGCCCACCACATAGGAGTCCTTCTTGTACTCGTACTGGTAATCGCCGAGGTGGAGCACCAGGTCCGGCTGATCTTCGGCGAGGCGGCGGTAGGCGGTGAAGAAGCCGTGCTCGTACTGGGCGCAGCTGGCGAAAGACATGGCCAGCGCCGCCGGCGTCTCGTGCCAGGCCGGGCTGGTCAGTGTGCGGCCAACGGGGCTGATATGGCGGCCGGCGCGGAAGCGGTAGAAGTATTCGCGGCCCGGCTTCAGCCCGCGCAGTTCGACGTGCACCGAGTGGGCGCTCGCAGGAACAGCCTGCTGGACGCCGCGCTGGACCACCCTGCGCATGGCAGGGTCTTCGGCCACTTCCCATGCCACGCCAACCGTGCGTGTCGGCATGCCGCCAAGTCCGTCCTCAGCCAGCGGGCTGAGGGCCAGGCGCGTCCAGATCACGAACCCGTCAGGCCACGGATCGCCGGAGGCAATGCCAAGGGTGAACGGATCGGCCGGGAGGCTGGCCTCCGAGTTCCGCTGGTCGGCGACGGCCGTGCCCGGCAGGGCAATGATGAGGCCGGCACCCAGGCCGGTGGTGATGAGCGTTCTGCGCGAAATGTCCATGGCCCGAACCTAGCCAGCCCGTTTGGACAGCCGAGGACGCGCGCGTGAATCCCGGGTGAACGCCCGTGCGCCCTTGTGCTACTGGGAAGGCTGCGGCACCTCGCAGGCCATCTTGGGATTGACCCCCATGTAGTTCAAGGGCCCGGCGACGACCGTAATCGCCACAGTTCCGGCCTCGGTGCACGAGTCCGGCGAGCCGCCGAAATATCCCCGCTGGAAGGCGGCGAAAGCGCCGATGATGAGCCAGATGATCACTAGCGTTCCGACGATCCTCATGGAATCCTCCGTAGCCCCGTTGCCACTCCAGTGTGTGTCCAATTATCCACCGCGGGCGGGTTCCAGGACAGGGCTCCCGGGGCACACCGGAGGCGGGCCGGGAAGCTGAGGGTCAGCTGGGCTCTGTTGTTTCCACCGGGGTTTGTTCCACGTCCGGGGTGTCCTCGGCTGTGGCTACCGATGTTTCTCCCCGCGCCGAAGAGTCCCCGGCCTCGGTCCCCTCTTCCGGTTCGAAAGTGTTGGCCTCGCCGGCCCCGAGCCCGACGCCGTTTTCCGAACCCGGAACGGTGCCGCCCTCGCCGGTGCCAGTGCTTTCGGTGCTCATGGTCGTCTCCTGAATCCTCGTAGGGCTGGGAAACCCACGGTAACAGCGGCAGCCTGGCTTCGTAAGAGGCCCGGAGGCTTCGCCCCGCGTCCGCGCAGGAAGGGATAATCTTCAACACAGAACCGTTCATTCCATCGTGCACAGTCAGGAATCCACGTGGCAGACGAACCAGCAGGCAAGGCGGGGTGGTGGCGGGTCTTCCACGACAAGTTCGTGGTCGAGGAACGCTACATGGATGCCAGTGCGCGGAAGGCGCTGTACATCACTGCAGCAGTCCTTGCCCTGGTGGGCGCATTCTTCTTCTTCCTGACGCTGACTGACGTGCTGGAGCAGGACGGCCTGGCAAGCGCCGATGAGTCGGCCCGGAGGTGGCTGCTCTCCACCCGGTCAGAGGCGCTGACCGTTGTCATGATCATCCTGGCGGTTGTCTTCGGCCCGGTTGCGCTGCCGATCATCGTGCTGGTGGTTACCCTCGCATGGGGCATCCTGGCCAAACACGCCTGGCGGCCGGTCCTGCTTGCGGCGGCCATGGTCACGGGTGTTGGACTGGCCCAGCTCATTGGCCATTCCGTCGAACGCACGCGCCCGCCTGTTGAACTCATGCTGTTCGGTGCCGACCATACGTTTTCGTTTCCCTCCGGGCATGTCCTCGGTGCCTCGGATTTCCTGCTCGTGACCGCTTTCCTGGTCTTCTCCCGCCACCGGCATCCGAAGGTCACCGTCATCGGCTTTATCTTCGCCATCATCGGCGTGGTCCTGGCCGCCCTCAGCAGGCTCTACCTGGGCTACCACTGGGTGAGCGACGCCGTGGCCTCGGTGTCTCTGTCCCTGGTGGTGCTCGGGGCCGTGATAGCTGTGGACACCTGGCGGACCGCCAGGGTGCCGGGCGAAGCGGTGACCGGAGAACTGTCAAAGGCTGATTCCCCGGCGGACTAACCGCCGCAGCAGCCTCCTGCGAGGGTTGCTGCAGTTTCCGGCCGGTGCCAGAGTGGGGCATGGCCACTGAAGACGATGTCCGCAGAATCTGCCTCGCGCTGCCCGGGGTCACGGAGCGCAGCAGCTGGAACCAGCCGGCGTGGTTCGCAAAATCCCTGATGGCCCGGATGTGGGAAGAGGGCGTGCTGACGGTCAAAACCGCGGAGCGGGAGGCCCTCGCGGGTACTGATCCAGACACCTACTTCTGGACGCCGCATCACGAGCGGTCGCCCCAGCTGGTCCTGGTCAGGCTTTCACGGCTCGATGACGGCGAACTCGCGGAGCTGTTGGAAGAATCATTCCTGCTGGCCGGCGGGCGGATATGAGTCCAGGAGCCGGGCGTTGCGGGCACGGGCGCGTTCAAGCTGCCGGCGGAGCCTGGCGTTGTCCACTTCGAGTTCCAGCACTTTCGCCACTCCTGCCAGGTTGAGCCCCTCCTCAAGAAGCTCACCGATCCGTCGCAGCACTGCCAGGTCCGAATCGCTGTATTGCCGCGTCCCTCCGGAGGTCCGCCCGGGGGTCAGCAATCCGCGCCGTTCGTACAGCCGGATGTTTTGCTGGCCGGTGCCGAGCAGATCAGCCACCACGGAAATTGCGTAAAGGCCCCTGCCTTCGTCCTGATCTGCCACGATGCTTCCCTCGGTTGCGAATACTTTTGATGTGCCTCTTGCACCAGTTTGACACCAGTGCTATAAAAAATCTATATCCACCGCCATAGATGAGCTGGTGGATAACCCTGAATCACTACGTGCTGAAGGAGTGGGAAATGATGCTGATCCGTACCGACCCGTTCCGTGAGCTTGACCGGCTCACCCAGCAGGTCTTCGGAACCGCCGCCCGCCCGGCTGCCATGCCCATGGACGCCTGGCAGGAGGACGGGGAGTTTGTGGTGGCCTTTGATCTTCCCGGCGTGCTGCCCGAGAAGGTAGACCTCAATGTGGAGCGGAACGTCCTGACCGTCAGGGCTGAACGCCAGGATCCCACGCAGCCCAATGTTGAGCTGGTGGTGGCCGAGCGGCCGCGCGGAGTTTTCAGCCGCCAACTGATCCTCGCCGACACCCTCGATACCGAGAACATCAAGGCGAGTTACGACTCCGGTGTGCTGACGCTTCGAATCCCCGTGGCGGAACAGGCCAAGCCGCGCAAGATTGAAATCGAAAGCAAGGGCCAGCTCCACCAGATCGGAACCTGAGTCCGGCGGCCCTTGGCACGGCTGTCCAGCGCTGTCGCCAGGGCGGCTTCCGGCTCAGGCCGGAGGCCGCTCCGGGTCCTCAGCGGCCCGCATGGTCCCGGGGGTCGCTGAGCCAGTAAAGCCTGTGGACCGACTGAAGCCTGTGGACACCAGGAGAGGGGCAATGCCATGCTCGGCAATTTCCCGGATCACTACGCGGCCCTGAACGTGCCGCGTACGGCCACCCAGCGGGAAATAGCGCGTGCTTACCGGTCCCTCCTCCGAACGCACCATCCGGACCTGGCCGGTCCCACGGCAGCGCCCGCTGAACTGCAGCTCATCATGCAGGCCTTCGAGGTGCTCCGAGACCCGAGGCGGCGCCTTGCCTACGACCGCGAGGTTCTGGGGAATGACGCGAACGAACAAAGGCCGGCGCCGGCCGGCCCCCGGGCCGGCCCGTCCGGAGACCATTCCCGCGAGGTCCCCGTGCGGCATGTCCGGCACGAGGACCCGCCGCTGCGGGCAACACCCGTCCGGTGGGAAAGCGGGCCGTGGGCCACCATCCGTTTCAACCCCCGAGGAGAACAGCGACGATGAGCGATTGGCGCCGATACGATTCCCACCTGATCCCTGCCTTTCATGAGCGGTTTGAAGAACGCTGGGGCAAGAACACTGCGCCGTTCCTGGATCCGGAGGCCCACGAAGAGCCCCTTCCGCGTGCGCAGTGGATCAACCCCGCCACCGGCGCAGCCCTGGCTGTCGTGCCCATCTGGACGGACGACGACCGCCAGCACCGGTCGTTTGGGGTCTTCTACCTGCCGCCCGGAGGGGACATCTGGGTGCTCCGCCCGGGCTTCACTGGCTACCTGGAACCGGGGGAGGACGGGTCTGAGCACCTGCTGGCCCTGAGGAACGACGCCTTCAAGAAAGCCGTCGCCCACGCCAAGGATTTCCTGTTCGGCCCCGCAGTGATGCACTAGGCGGCTGGGCGTAGGCAGCGTCCGGTGCCTGCCGCCGTCGCGGGGCATGTCTAGTCTCGTCAGGGGTCGCGGCCTGTGTCATTCTGGAAGGCACCGCAAGTGCAGACGAAGGAGAATGCCAGCCCGGCCCGGTTCACGAGCCCGCAGGAAACGTGATTTCAGTGATCAAGGGTGGTGGCTTGCTGGCCTAAACGGGCAGTTTCAGGCAAACTCTTCTTCTGCCCATTTTCGAGACGACATAGAGGTCCGCCCATGCATCCCTCCGCCAAACAGTTGGCAGCGAAGATTCCGCCGGGCTTCACGCTGGGGGTGGCCACCGCCGCCTTCCAGATAGAAGGCGCCCTTGACGAGGACGGCCGGGGGAAGGCCGGCTGGGACGTCTTCGCGGCCAAGCCCGGCACCATCGTGGACGGCCACAGCCCGGCCGTGGCCTGCGACCACTATCACCGCATGCCGCAGGACGTGGCGCTCATGAAGGAACTGGGTATCGATTCGTACCGGTTCTCCCTCTCCTGGCCCCGGATCCAGCCAGGAGGCAGCGGGCCTGTGAACCGGGCCGGGCTGGATTTCTACGACCGGCTGCTTGATGAGCTTCTGGAAAACGGGATATCCCCCATGGTGACCCTCTACCACTGGGACACGCCGCTGGCGCTGGACGAGGCAGGCGGATGGCTGAACAGGGACACCGCTTACCGGCTGGCGGAATTTGCCGCCATTGCCGCGGCCGCGTACGGGGACCGCGTGGCCCGCTGGGTGACCATCAACGAACCGGCCACGGTGACCACCAACGGTTATGCGCTGGGCCTGCACTCACCGGGAAAGGCGGACTTCGCGAACGGGCTGCCCTCGATCCATCACCAGCTGCTTGGCCACGGTTTGGCGCTCCAGGCACTGCGGGCGGCCAAGGTGCCGGGGGAGATCGGTATGTCGAACGTGTACTCGCCGATGGTGCCCAATTCCGCCAATCCACTGGACAGGCTGAGCGCCGGCGCCATGGATGTGGCCCAGAACCGCGTCTACGCGGACCCCATCCTCGCCGGAAAGTATCCCGACCTCGTCCGCCTGGGGAAGTTCTTTTCCTCGTTTGAGCATCCCGACGAAGACATGGCCATCATTTCCCAGCCGCTGGACTTCTACGGGCTCAACTACTACATGCCCACCAGGGTTGCGGCCGGCGGGGGAGACAGCCCGGTGCCGGCTGCCATGGCGGAAGCCATCGGCGACGATCTCAGCAGCGCCACCCCGGGCGCGCCGCTGCACATCGAGCCCTGGCCGGACACCGAGACCACGGCCTACGGCTGGCCGGTCAAACCTGCATACATGGCCGTCGCCCTCAAGGAGATGGCAGAGCGGTACCCGAATCTTCCGCCGGTGATCATTACCGAGGGCGGCGCGAGCTTCGAGGACATCATCGTCCGGGACAAATCCACCAACCGCAGCTTCATTCCGGACGAGCGCCGCCTGCGGTACCTCTCGGACCACCTCGGCACCGCGCTCCGTGCCACGGCACCCGGCGGCGAGGCCGAGGCGGTGGATCTTCGCGGGTACTACGTGTGGTCACTGATGGACAATTTTGAGTGGTCCGGCGGGTACAACCAGCCGTTCGGGCTGGTCCACGTGGACTTCGAGACGCTCGAGCGGACGCCCAAGGCGTCCTTCTACTGGTTCCAGGAGCTGCTGGAGGAGCGGACACTGGTTGCGGCCGCAGGAGCCGCTGTCGCCGCCGCCGCTGCCCCTCGAGACGCAGTTCCCGAAGGCGCTGCCCCCGAGGGCGCGGACCGCGGAATGCCCGACGGCGGGGCGTCGCCGCTGGGCAGCTGAGCTGCCGGTTCAATTCGGGCCAGCTCAGCCCAGGCCAGTTCAGATCAGTTCAAGTTCCTTGAGTTTCCGCGCAATGCCGGCGCCATCGGGGGAGTAGATCCAGGGCACGGAGGAGGCACTGTGGTCTCCGTTTTCCGAATGCCCGCCAGCCAGCACGGACTCGCTGACGGAGAGTTGCCGGATGGCGATGGCGGCCACCCTGTCTGAATACTCCTGGGCGAACGCGGAGTAGATCTGTTCATCATGCTGGCCGTTGTCGCCGATCAGCAGCCAGCGCATGTTCGGAAATTCGGCGGCCAGGCGCTCCAGATTTTGGCGCTTGTGGGCCTGGCCGCTGCGGAACCACCGGTCCTGGGTGAGTCCCCAGTCCGTAAGCACGAGCGCGCCGGAGGGATACATGTTGCGCGTAAGGAACCGGCCAAGGGTGGGCGCGGCGTTCCAAGGCCCGGTGGACAGGTAGATCACCGGGGCATCGGGGTGCTCCACCGTCAGCCGGTCCAGCAGCACAGCCATGCCCGGAGTAGCCATCCTGGCCCGCTCGCTCAGCACGAACGTGTTCCACAGGGCAAGGAAGGGCCTTGGCAGTGCCGTGACCATGACGGTGTCGTCGATGTCAGAGACGATGCCGAACCTGGTCTCCGGACCAATGACGAAAATGCTGGCCTCTGCCGGCTCGGTGCCTTGGGACCGCAACACAGCCGTGTGCCAGCCCGGGGAAAGAGAGACCCGGACATCAATGTCGATCAGCCCGCCCCTGTCGGCCCTGACCTTCGTCACGGTGCCGCCCACTTCGATTTCCACTTCGGACCCCGGGATGGGAACGCTGGTGAAGGCGCGCCAGCCCCGGACGTTCTGCGTTCCGTTCTTGGCGGCATGATCGGCCCGGCTGCCGGGCACGGGCTTGCTGGCCAGCACCACCCTGCCGAGCACCCGGACCCACTCGGTGGAACCGTAGCCCTGGTACGCGATGGTCTTGGGTTCGAACTTCCACCGCCGGGCAAGCTTCAGCCGGGCGGTGTTGACCGCGTCGGAGAGCCGGTGGGCCAGGCGGAAAACGTGCGTACCCGACAAAGAAGATTCCTGTGACGCCATGTCCATGCCTTCACTCTGCCACAGGCCCCGGTCCGGCGGGCCGTTGCATGCCTCTGTTACCTGACCCGGCCGGCTTCCGCCCGTTCCATCACGCCCGTCAACCCTCCCCCAGCAGCCAGCGCAACGTGTCCGCGTTCCGCACCGCGTTGCCGCCGCCGTCGTTATTGAAATAGGCGTACACGTCCTTGCCCGCTCCGCGCCACTCACGGATCCTGTCCGCCCACCAGCGCAGGTCCTCGTCGGAGTACGAGCCGCCGTACAGGTGCTCGTGGTCCGGGCCGTGCAGCCTGATGTAGACGAAGGGTGCCGTCGCCCTCAGAATGCAGGGCAGGTTGGCTCCGCTCATGACGCAGTAGGCCGCGCCGTGGCGCTCCAGCGTGCGGTAGACGTCCGGATGGTCCCAACTCGGGTGCCGGAACTCCACACTCACCCGGATCCATTCGGGCAGGGCAGCCAGGAAGTAATCCAGCCGGCCGTCGTCACGCGCCAGGTTTGGCGGCAGCTGGACCAGCAGGACGGCGCGCCTGTCACCGAGTTCGTGCCAGCACCGGGAAATCCTTTCGATCCAGACTTCCGGGCCGTAGAGCTTCTTGCCGTGCGTGAGTCCGCGGGGGGCCTTGACCGACAGGGCGAAACCGTCGGGAAGCCGCCGCCGCCAACTGGCAAAGGACGTGTCCCGCGGCCACCGGTAGAAACTGGCGTTCAGCTCCACCGTGCTGAACCTCGCCACATAATGCTGCAGCCTGTCGCGGGCGGGAAGCCCCGGCGGGTAGAGCACGTTCTCCCAGTGATCGTAGCTCCAGCCTGATGTGCCGATATGAACGGGCACGTGATCACTCGAAGTGCGTGGTCAGGTGTCCTCCGCCGGCCGACTCCACGATCGCGGCAGCCACGTCGCGGAGCTTCCTGTTGCGGTTGCTGGAGGCGGACTTGATCAGGGCGATGGCCTCCTCCTGGCTGCAGCGGTTCTGCGCGATGATGATACCCACGGCTGTGTCGATGATGGTGCGCGACTCCATCGCCGCCTTCAGGTTCGAGGCTGCGTCGCTGTGCTGGGCTATCCGGATTGCGAGGCGCAGGCCTTTGCCGGCCTGCCGGACGTAGCTGACGGCGTGTTCCACGGCATTGGCGTCGAAGGCGTTCGGCTTGTCCGAATAAAGGTTGAGGCCGGCGCGGGCGTTGCCTCCGGGCAGGTCGAACGGCACCGCCAGAACGGAGCGGATGCCGGCCTTGAGGACATTTTCGTTGTATTCGGGAAATGCCGTATCCAGTTCAAAATCAGGAACGTGGACGATGACGCCTTCCCGGCACGACCGGAGGCAGGGACCGTCCCTGAACTGGTACTGAATCTCGTCAACCGCCCGCGCCTGTTCGCTGCTGCTGGCCACGGTTCCCGCACTCCGGTTCCTCAGGAGCGTGATGCCGCAATGCACCTGGCCGTGGGGTCCGGACAGTTGCTCGGACGAGTAGCGGGCCAGCTCGTTGAGGAAATCTTCGACGTCTTTGGTCTCCAACAGAAGGTCCTGGACATAGCTCGTCACGTCAGTCTCGTTCAGACGACTATCCAAAGGAGGCTCCTGTTCTGCCCTGTCACCGGTTGTGTGGATGGCCGGAGATCAGGCTCAAAGTCATGGTCCGTGGCAGCTGCCCTACCTTCATCTCAGGCTACACCCGGGTTGCTCTCGTGCGGACGTTCCAGCTATGGCACTGTAAGGGCATGGTACGCATCGAGGATTATGCGGTAGTGGGTGACCTGCACACCGCGGCCCTGATCAGCACGGAAGGTTCCATCGACTGGCTGTGCCTGCCGCGCTTCGATTCACCGGCCTGCTTTAACGCCCTGCTGGACACGCCCGAGTCCGGACGCTGGAGGATCGCACCGGCCGGCGCGGGGGAGTGCACCCGGCGGAGCTACCGCAGGCATACCCTGATCCTCGAAACGGAATGGGAGACCGACGACGGAGCCGTCCGGGTCATCGACTTCATGCCGCCCCGTGACGAAGTGGCAGACATCGTACGGATTGTCGAAGGCATTCACGGACAGGTCAGGATGCGGGGCGAGCTGGCCCTCCGTTTCGACTACGGCCACATCATGCCCTGGGTGCGCCGCGACAGCCGCGGGCTGCACGCCATCGCAGGGCCGGACTCCGCCTACCTGGCCACCAACGCGCCTCTCCGCGGGGAACACATGCACACCGTCAGTGACTTTACGGTGAAAGCGGGCGAACGCGTGCCCTTCGTGCTGACCTGGGCGCCCAGCCACGTCCGCCGGCCGCGGTCGGTGGACGCTGAAGTAGTCCTGGAGTCCACGGAGAAGTTTTGGCGCGACTGGGCCGGGCAGTGCAAGGTATCAGGTCCCTACAAGGACGCGGTGGAGCGTTCGCTTATTACGCTCAAGGCCCTCACCTATGCCCCCACCGGCGGCATCGTGGCCGCTGTGACCACGTCCCTGCCCGAGCAGCTGGGTGGACCGCGGAACTGGGATTACCGCTTCTGTTGGCTCCGTGACGCCACCCTGACGCTGCAGTCGTTGCTGGCCGTTGGCTACACCGCGGAGGCTGCCGCGTGGCGGGACTGGCTGCTGCGGGCCGTCGCTGGTGATCCCGCGGACCTGCAAATCATGTACGGCATCCACGGCGAGCGCCGCCTGCCCGAGATGGAGTTGCCGTGGCTTTCGGGCTACGAGGACTCGTCCCCGGTGCGGATCGGCAACGGCGCAGCAGGACAGCTGCAACTGGACGTCTGGGGTGAAGTGCTGGACTGCCTGTCGCTCACCCGCAATTCCCTGCTCACGCATCCGGACGAGGCGTGGGACGTCCAGGTGGCGCTGATGGAGTACCTCGAAGGTGTCTGGAACCAGCCGGACAACGGGCTGTGGGAGATGCGCGGACCGAGGCGCCATTTCACGCACTCGAAGGTCATGGCCTGGGTTGCCGCGGACCGGATGGTCAAGGGCGTGCGGGAATCGGGGCTGCCGGGGCCCGCCGACCGCTGGGAGGCGCTGCGGGACACGATCCGGAACGATGTCATGACCCACGGCTTCGACGCTGACCGCAACACCTTCACCCAGTCCTACGGCCGCCCCGAACTGGACGCCAGCCTGCTTCTCATTCCGCGTGTGGGGTTCCTGCCGCCTGACGATCCCCGCGTGATCGGCACCATCGACGCCATCCAGCGCGAGCTGACTGAGGACGGTTTCCTGCTCCGGTACCGGCCCGAAGTCAGCGACGACGGCCTCCCGGGGGGCGAAGGCGTCTTCCTCGCCTGCTCCTTTTGGCTGGTGGAGGCGCTCCTTGGCGCGGGCCGCCAGCGGCAGGCGACCCAACTGTTCGAACGGCTCCTTGCGCTGCGCAACGACGTGGGCCTGCTGAGCGAGGAGTGGGGAGTCCAGAGTGGCCGGCATCTGGGAAACACGCCCCAGGCCTTCAGCCATTTCGCCCTCGTGACGAGCGCCCTGCAGCTGCAACAGCGCCGGACCAAGCGAAGCAACAGGCCTCTGCGGGCAGGAACTGCGTTGTAGCTACCGTTTCCTGACGGAAACCGCTCCATTTGCCGGATCACTAAGTATACTTACTAACACCATCCGACTGGTAAGAAGGAGGTGGGCTGGAATGTCTGGATATTTCGAGCTGGTTGATGCCCCCGATGGCGGCTACCGGATCCGGTTGCTGGACGGCACTGGCGCGCTGATGGCCGTGTCCGTCACCTTTCCGACGAAGCGGGCGGCCGTGGCTGGGGTGGCCCGTGCCCGCGAAATTGCCGGGATGGGGCTGATCCGCGATAACTGCAGCGATGCTGTAGTGCGGTCAGCAGTTCTTTCCCCTGGATCCTCTGAGGCGGAACGCTGAGCCGCGGCATGCGTGCTGCAGGCCTGCGCCGGAAGGGGGTCCTGTTCGACGTCGACGGCACCCTGGTCGATTCCGCCTATATCCATACGATCGCCTGGTGGCAGGCGTTCCGCCAGTCCGGCTTTGATGTGCCCATGGCGCGGATCCATCGCTGCGTGGGGATGGGCGGTGCGCGGCTGGTGGACCACCTGCTGCCGGACGGACGGGACGCGGCTGTAGACGAGGACATCCTCGCGGCGCACAGCGGAATATTCGGCACCTACTGGCCGTCCCTGAGGCCCCTGGACGGCGCGCGGGATTTGCTGGCGCAGTGCAGTGAAAGTGGCTTGGCGGTGGCGCTTGCTTCCTCGGCCCGGGACCAGGACCTCAAGGCCCTCCGCTCCAGCCTGGCCGCCGATTCCTTCATCGACGCGGCCACGAGCGCCAACGACGCCAAGGAGAGCAAGCCGGAACCGGACATCCTCGTCGCGGCACTGCGTGCCGTGGGGATCGAAGCCTCCCATGCCGTCTACGTAGGGGACGCTGTGTGGGATGTCTACGCTGCAGCCAGGATCGACATCCCCACCATCGGACTTACCTGCGGCGGGACGAGCGAGGCGGAGCTCCGGGAAGCGGGCGCCGTCGAGGTGTACACCGGACCGCGTGACCTGCTGGATAACCTCAGGGACAGCGCCATCGGGAGGCTTCTCGCATGATACGGGCCGGTAAACGCGCCGGGTAGCGTCGCGCCGCCTATGGACTGCGCCGCCTCATGCGGTGGCCGGCCCGGTCGTGGCCTCCCCGGGTGCCGGGCTTTCGGAGGCAGGCTCGTCTGCGTAGTCGCCCTTGTTCCATGACACCGTAACCGCAACCGATCCGTCGTCGTGCCTGGCGACTTTGGTCACCACTTCCGGAACCCTTGCGCCCATGGCGAGGATCTTCGCGCGGTAGGTGGTGACCAACTCCTCAAGGCTGGACTCGGTCCACTCGCCGGGGCGAATCCGGGTGGAAATCTCCACGGGTTCGGGCTGGTACAGCGTCATCATGATGCCTTTCCTTCGGTGGCCGGGGCAGTTCCTACGCTAGGAGGCTTCGCGGGCTGAAACAAGAGAAAAGGAAAGTGAGCTTACCTTTTGCCCTGGACCGCCGGAATGCTACTTTGACTGTGCGGCACGACTGATAAGCATGCTGATCTTTTTCCAGCTGAAGGAAGGGACCCATGAAGGCACTGACTTGGCAAGGCAAGCGCTCCGTGAGCGTGGAGGAAGTTCCGGACCCCGTCATCCAGGAGCCCACCGACGCGATCATCAGAATCACCTCCACAGCGATCTGCGGTTCGGACCTTCACCTCTATGAGGTGCTGGGACCCTACATGCACAAGGGAGACGTCCTGGGCCACGAGCCCATGGGCATCGTGGAGGAGGTGGGGGCCGGCGTCACCAAGCTGGCCAGGGGCGACAGGGTCGTGGTCCCCTTCAACATCGCCTGCGGGCAGTGCTACATGTGCAGCCAGGGGCTGCAGTCACAGTGCGAGACGACCCAGGTCAGGCAGAAAGGCTCGGGGGCCGCGTTGTTCGGCTACTCGGAACTCTATGGCTCCGTGCCGGGCGGCCAGGCGGAATACCTGCGGGTCCCGTTTGCCGACTATGGCCCGGTCAAGGTCGGCCAGGAGCTGCCTGATGACCGCTACCTGTTTCTGTCCGACATCCTTCCCACGGCCTGGCAGGCCGTGAAGTACGCGGACGTCGCCGCCGGCGGGACGCTGGCCGTGCTTGGGCTCGGTCCCGTGGGCCAGTTCGCCTCGAGGGTCGGAACGCACCTGGGACTGCGCGTGGTCGGAGTGGATCCGGTCCCGGAGCGCCGCGAGATGGCTGCAAGGCACGGCGTCGAGGTCCTGGACTACTCCAAGGGCGTGGCTGATGAGCTCCGCGAGCTGACGGAGGGCCGCGGCGCCGATGGCGTGGTGGACGCCGTCGGCATGGAGGCCCATGGTTCGCCCGTGGCGGGGTTCGCGCACCAAGCCTTGGGTCTCCTGCCGGACAAACTGGCGCAAAAAGCCATGGAAACCGCCGGCGTGGACCGGCTCGCTGCCCTGCACACGGCCCTTGACGCGGTCCGCCGTGGCGGGACCGTGTCCCTGAGCGGCGTGTACGGAGGCACGGCCAGCCCCATGCCGCTGCTGACCATGTTCGACAAGCAGATCCAGCTCCGGATGGGGCAGTGCAACGTCCGCCGGTGGACGGATGAGCTGCTTCCGCTGGTGGAGGACGACGCCGACCCGCTGGGTGTCATGGATCTGGTCACCCACCGCGCGGGGCTGGCAGAGGCGCCCGCGCTGTATGAGAAGTTCCAGAAGAAGGAGGACGGCTGCATCAAGGTTGTTCTTCAGCCCTAGGGCGGCTGGTGATGTGCGAGCCTGCCTGCGGGCCCATCTCTTGTGACGGCTCTTGTTGGTTGATGGAAGGCCCGTAGTCAGGCGGAAGCGTCGACGACGCAGAACCGGTTCCCGTCCGGGTCTTCCAGGACGATGAAGTCGGGGTCCTCCGGGTACAGGTCCCAGTCCACCTGGGAGGCCCCCAACCCCACGAGTCGCTCCACTTCGCCGGCCTGGTCGTCGGCGTATAGGTCCAGATGCATGCGCGGATGCGGCTGCACGGGCGTCTCGCTGAGCATGAGGGCGAGCCGGGCGCCTTCGCCCTGCTGCGGGACCAGCACCACCCACGTTTCGTCGCCCTCCTCCCGGGGGACATAGCCAAGGGCATCACACCAGAAGGCGGTGGCACGGGCGACGTCGTTGACTCCGAGGACAGTTGTTCCGATCGTCAGCATGGTCTCATGCTTGCGTGAGGCTGTTGATGTTGCAAGGGGCGGGGTCAGCACATGCTGTTCAGTGTCTGTTCGGCGACGTCCATCATCTCCAGCATGAGCGGGTTGTCCCCCAGGATAAAAGGCGCCGGCGGGTAAGTGAGGGCCACGGTCACCTGCCTGGTTCCATCCGCGCTGGTCATCGAGACGGTCCCGTAGCCCAGGAGGTCGCCCGGATGGCCGTAGGCGAAGCCGTTGGTGCAGGTGTCGTTCCAGATCCACAGGCCGAGGCCGTAAAATCCGGCGGTGTTGGCCGTCTGCATCTCCTTCAGTGTGGCGGGGTTCAGGAGCTTTCCCTGCATGAGGGCTGAATAGAACGTGTTCAGGTCCTGCACGGTGGATACCAGGCCCCCGGACGGCGACCCTGTGAGAACTGCCGGGGACGTCACATCCACGCGCCGGTCCTCGATGACCAGATAGCCGTGTGCCATGCCCGCGGGCGGGGTCCTGGCGCCGATCATGAACGTGCCGGTCATCCCCAGCGGGCCGGTGATCTGCTCACTGATGACGTCACCGATCGGCTGTCCTCTGAGCCTCTCCACCAGCAGCGCCAACGCCACGTAGTCCGACTCCGAATACTCGAATCCCTGGGCGAGCCGTTTCTCCCACGTCGTCCGCCCTGCCCAGGCCAGCCGTTGGGTCAGGCTCAGCCTGGTGTTGATCACGTCCTTCAGCGGCTTGGATGCAACCAGCGTCGCCGCGTAGTCCGGCATCCCCGACGAGTGGCTGAGCAGATCGCGCACAGTGACCGGAAACGGCGGGTGCACGACGCGGCCGAGGTCCGGCAGGTACTCGCTGACGGCGTCGTCGAGGCGAAGCCTGCCTTCCTCCACGAGCTTCAGGACGGTGACGGCCACCATGGATTTCGTCACGCCCGTGACTTCCACGGGATCGGAGACTTGCACCGGTTCCCTGGTCTCGAGGCTTCTGACACCGATTGCGCGGGACCATTCTTCGCCCTTGTTCTTGACCTGCACCAGAACGGCCGGAGCGCCGTCGTCGATCATGGTCCGGCCGAAGCTCTCGAGATCGGCGAAGACGGCGGCGGAAGACGTTGGCTGCTCAGGCGGATCCGGTGACCCGGTGCAGCCGCCAAGGGAGGCGGCCAGGAGCGTGGCGGACATGGCCGCAGCGCATCTCAGGATGGAGACCGGAAGCCTGAACCCTGGCATGCCATCAGATCCTTCACCGGGGCCGGCGCTGAACCCCCAGCAGGGAGGCCAGCCTGCCGGCACGAAACATGTTCCTCGCGCGCCCTGGGAAGGTCAAGAGCGGGCGGTGCCGCTGCCGGGCTCGCCGGAAACGCGCCGGGTCGCCGGAAGCCCGCGGCGAATTCGCAGGCTTCCGGCGACCTCGGCGTCGATCGGCGGCTGGGGGCCGGCTAGGTCAGGCGGATCTGGCGGTTCATGTCCTTGTACAGCAAGTAACGGAACTGGCCCGGGCCGCCGGCATAGCAGGCCTGCGGGCAGAAGGCGCGCAGCCACATGAAGTCGCCGGCCTCCACCTCAACCCAGTCGTTGTTGAGCAGGTACATGGCCTTGCCCTCGAGGACGTACAGGCCGTGTTCCATGACGTGGGTCTCCGGGAACGGGATGACCCCGCCCGGCTCGAAAGTCACAATGTTCACCTGCATGTCGTGGGCCAGATCGCTGGAATCCGTGAAGCGGGTGGTCTTCCAGGCGCCGTTGGTATCCGGCATCGCGGTGGGTTCCACCTCGGCATCACTGGTGACGAAGGACTTTGCCTCGTAACCCTCAAGCCGCTCGTAGGCCTTGCGGATCCATTGGAAGGAGACAATGTCATCGGAGACGTTCTCCAGACCCCAGGTAGCACCGGCGGCCAGGTAGGCGTAGCCGCCTTCCTCAAGCTGGTGCAGCTCGCCGTCGAGGGTCAGATTGACCTTTCCCTTGGTGACGAAGATGACGCCCTCGACGCCGGGCTCAAACTCGGCCTTGGGAGCGCCGCCGCCCGGACCGATTTCCACGATCAGCTGCGAAAACGTGGTGGCAAACCCGGAGATCGGGCGGGCCAGGATCCAGGAGCGGGTGTTGGAGAAACCAGGCAGGGTGCTGGTCACGATGTCGGTCATGACGCCCTTGGGGATGACCGTGTAGGCCTCCGTGACGATAGCCCGTTCCGTGGTGAGGTGGGTCTGCGGCGGCAGGCCGCCCTGGGGGTAGTAGTACTTGCCCATCATTGGATCCTTACTTCGAAATGGTGTGGGCCAGCCTCGGGTGGGCCAGGCCGGTGAGTTGCGGGATTCCGACGCCGGCAAGAGCCTGGACGTCGTCGGCGCCTACGGCGCCGCACTGGACGCCCCGCAGCACGAATGCGGCCAGCGCCCGAGCGGTGGCGGGCTCGTCCATGACCCCGCCGTCGGTGTGCTCGACATAATTGCGGAGGCGCGCCGCGGCCGCCGGAAGGCCCTGGCGGTAAAAGGCGTACGTTGCGGCGAACCGGCTGGGCAGCTGGGCCGGATGCAGGTCCCAGCCCTGGTAGTAGCCGCGCTCGAGGGAACGCCGCACCAGCCGGCCGTGCAGCTGCCAGGCGTTTTCCACGTTGTCGCCCACCGGAATGATGTTGGTGGAGCCGTCCGAGAGCCGGATGCCGGTTCCCGCCACGGCCAGCTGCATGACCTCTTTGGCGAAGTCAGCCACCGGGTGCTCCATCGACTGGTACTCGGCCGAGATCTGCAGCGACGCCGAGTAGTCGTAGGTGCCGTAGTGCAGTCCGCTGATCCGGCCGGGAACAGCGTGCGGAAGCTGTGCCACGGGCGAGGTCCCGTCCGGGCCGAGGATGAGCTGCGGTGTCTCCACCTGCACCTCGAAGCGGAGGCGACCGGCCGGGAGCGAATGCAGTTCCTCGAGCCGGGATACGGCGAACTCCATCGCCTGCACCTGGGCCACCGTGGTGACCTTCGGCAGTGTCAGGACCAGGCCCTCGGGCAGTTCGCCTGCTGCTGCCAGGCCGGAGACGAACAGGTCCAGCGTACGCAGTCCTCGGGCACGGGTGGCCGCCTCAAAGCACTTGAAGCGGATGCCGATGAACGGGGGAGCTGTGCCGGCCGCAACTGCCTCGGCCACGGCGGACGCCGCGGCAACGGCGGCGGCGTCCTCGGCGTCGTCGCCCCTATCCCCGAAGCCGTCCTCGAAGTCGAGCCGGAGATCCTCGATCGGTTCGCTGCCCAGCTTGGCCTCCACCCGGGAGGCGACGGCGGCAGCGAGTTCCGCGTCCTGGCCCAGCAGCGCGCCTAGGCGGGCAAGCCCGCCGTGGGCTGCCGCCGTCGTGAGCGCCTGGGCGCCCCAATCGGCGGCGAGCGATGGCGTGAACCGGTCCGCTGGGACGTACACCGTGTGGACGGGCTGGCGGGAGCCGTCGTCGCCGGGATAGTTCTGCTCCAGCAGCCTGTCGGTGGCGGCCAACTGTGAGTCGATCCGGGCGAGATCAGCCGCGCCGAGTGATGGTTCGGGTACCGCCATGCCTCAGCCCACCAGTTCGTAGGCCGGGGTGGTGAGGAAGTCCGTGTAGTCCTCGGAGAGGCAGATGTCCCCGATCAGGCTGCTGGCCGGCTGGTAGTAGCGCTCGAAGGCCTCCTCGCCCACCTCGCTGCGCAGCTTCTCGGTTTCCTCGGCCAGGATCTTCGTGACCAGTTCGCGGGTGACGGTGTTGCCGGTGTCCGCAAGGACCACCTCGTTGCGGATCTGCTGCCACACCTGTGAGCGGGAGATCTCCGCCGTCGCGGCGTCCTCCATGAGGTTGTGGATGGCCACCGCACCGTTGCCGGAGATCCACACTGCCGTGTAGGCGACGGCGACGTACAGGTTAAGGCGCAGGCCCGCTTCGGTGACCTGGCCGTCGGCCGAGGCGATGTCCAGCAGCTGGCCGGCAGTCACGGAGACCTCGGGGCGCTGCTTGTCCAGCTGGTTGGGCTTGTCACCGAGGACCGCATCGAACACTTCCTTGCAGACCGGGACGAGGTCCGGGTGTGCCACCCAGGAGCCGTCGAAGCCGTCGTTTGCCTCGCGGGTCTTGTCCGCGCGGACCTTTTCGAACGCCTGGGCCGTGACTTCGGGTTCGCGGCGGTTGGGGATGACTGCAGCCATGCCGCCCATGGCGAAGGCGCCGCGGTGGTGGCAGGTCTTGACCAGCAGTTCCGTGTAGGCGCGCATGAAGGGAGCGGTCATGGCCACGGTGGCGCGGTCCGGCAGCACAAAGCTGGCGCCGGCGTCGCGGAAGTACTTGATGATGCTGAACAGGTAATCCCAGCGGCCGGCGTTCAGGCCGGAGGCGTGGTCGCGGAGTTCGTAGAGGATCTCGTCCATCTCGAACGCGGCCGGGATGGTCTCGATCAGCACAGTGGCGCGGATGCTGCCCTGGTGGATGCCGAGGAAATCCTGCGCGAACACGAACACCTCGTTCCACAGCCGGGCCTCGAGGTGGCTTTCCATCTTCGGCAGGTAGTAGTAGGGGCCCTGGCCGTTGAGGATCAGCTGCTTGGCAATGTGGAAGAAGTGCAGGCCGAAGTCCACCAGGGCACCCACGGCGGGTACGCCGTCGATCAGCAGGTGCCGTTCCTCCATGTGCCAGCCGCGGGGGCAGGCCACCACGACGGCGAGCGGGGCGTCGGTGCGGAGCCGGTACTCCTTGCCTTCCGGGGAGGTGTAGCTCAGGGTCCCGGTGGCGGCATCACGCAGGTTCAGGATGGCGTCGATGACGTTGGCCCACGTGGGAGTGCTGGCGTCCTCAAGGTCGGCGAGCCACACCTTGGCGCCGGAGTTCAGCGCGTTGATGGCCATCTTGGCGGGGGAGGCGGGACCCGTCATCTCGACCCGGCGGTCCTGCAGGGCCGCCGGTGCCGGCGCAACCTTCCAGTCGCCGTCGCGCACGTCCTGGGTGTCCGGCAGGAAATCCAGGCTGCCGGTCCTGGCTACGTGCGCGCGCTTCGCGGCCCGCGCCTGGAGGAGTTCGGCGCGCGTGCCCGCGAACCGCTTGTGGAGCTCTTCGACGAACGCGAGGGCCTTCGGCGTGAGAATCTCCTCTGCCCGCTCGATCGGCCGGGGGTCTGTGACTGTGATAGCCATTGTGGGTCCTTTCCAGGGCTGCGAATCAGGCGTTGGCGAGGGCTGCTGCTGTGTTGGCAGCTGCAGCTGCATGTGCTGCTGCTTCCATTGTGTCCCCCGTCGCTGCCGGTGACGTGTGAACGCCGGCTGCGGCGTGGGCTGCGGCGGCCACTGCGGCCGCGACATCGGCTGCCACGTGGGGGTCGAAGACGCTGGGGATGATGTAGCTGGCGTTGAGCTCGTCGTCAGCCACGCGGTTGGCGATTGCCTCGGCAGCGGCCACCAGCATCTCGGGGGTGATGTCGGAGGCGCCGGCGTCCAGCAGTCCGCGGAAGAAGCCCGGGAATGCCAGCACGTTGTTGATCTGGTTGGGGAAGTCGCTGCGTCCCGTAGCCACCACGGCGGCATGCTTGGAGGCGATGGCAGGGTCGATTTCCGGCGTCGGGTTGGCCATGGCAAACACGATGGCGTCCTGGGCCATCGAGGCGACCTGCTCCTCGCCGATCACGTGCGGGGCGCTGACGCCGATGAACACATCCGCACCCTTGAGGGCCTCGTGCAGGGTGCCGGAGAATCCCTCTTCGTTGGTGTTGGCGGCGATCCAGCTGCGGTGTTCGTCGTTGTACTGCTCGCCGGAGTGGATGGCGCCGGAGCGGCCGGCGGCCACGATGTGCTTTGCGCCCTGGGCCTTGAGCAACTGGATGATGGCCGAGCCCGCTGCGCCGACGCCGGAGACGACGATCCGCACCTCGTCGAGCTTCTTTCCGACGACGCGCAGCGCATTGACGAGGGCTGCGAGCGTGACGATGGCGGTGCCGTGCTGGTCGTCGTGGAAGACCGGGATGTCGAGTTCCTCGCGGAGCCGGTTTTCGATCTCGAAGCAGCGCGGGGCCGCGATGTCCTCGAGGTTCACGCCGCCGTAGACAGGGGCCAGGGCCTTGACGATCTTGATGATCTCCTCGGTGTCCTGCGTGTCCAGGCATACGGGCCAGGCGTCAACGTTGGCGAACTGCTTGAAAAGCGCAGCCTTGCCCTCCATCACGGGCAGCGCAGCGGCCGGGCCGATGTTGCCGAGGCCCAGGACGGCCGAACCGTCGGTGACCACGGCGATGGTGTTCCGCTTGACGGTGAGGTTCCGGGCGGCGTCGGGGTTTTCCGCGATGGCGAGGCAGACGCGGGCGACGCCGGGGGTGTAGGCACGGGAGAGGTCGTCGCGGTTGCGCAGGGCCACCTTGGGAACGACCTCCAGCTTGCCGCCCAGGTGCATGAGGAAGGTGCGGTCCGAGACGTTCCGGACCCTGACGCCGTCGAGCGCGTTGAGGGCGTCCTTGACCCGGTTGGCGTGGTCATCGTCGGTGGTGTTGCAGGTGACGTCCACAACCAGGGTCTCGTGGTGGGACTCGGTGACGTCGAGGGCTGTGATGGCCGCGCCGGCGGCGCCCACGGCCGCGGCGAGCTCGCTGGTGGCGGTGAAGCTGGACGGCGCCTCGACGCGCAGGGTGATCGAATTTCCGGGGCTCGGGTTCGCCATTGAAGGTCCTCCTGGTTCGGCCCATCGCTGGGCGTGGCTTTCGCCGCTACATGTTTTCGTATTATGGATATTATTATCTACTGTATGGAAACACAAGCCCCCTAAGGTGATGGATTGGGCGCATCGACGCGGACCCCCGCCGTGCTGTAACTTAGGCTTTCTAAGCAGTTCTTTTCACAATGCGGATAAGAGTTGTCGGAATCTACCCCTGCAGGAGACGACGGAATGGCCGAAAAAGCCGCGGGAGGCGTGCAGTCCGTTGAGCGCGTCTTCGAACTTTTGGAACTCATCACGGACGCCGGCGGAGACGTCACGCTCAGCGAGCTGTCCTCCTCCACCGACCTGCCCCTGCCCACGATCCACCGCCTCCTGCGCACCCTCGTTACGCTCGGCTATATCCGCCAGCTGCCGAACCGCCGCTACGCCCTGGGCCCGCGGCTGATCCGGCTGGGCGAAGGCGCCAACAAGCAGCTGGGGGCGCTCGCGCGGCCGCAGCTCAAGTCGCTCGTGGACCGGCTGGGCGAGACGTCCAACATGGCCGTGCTGGATTCGGACATGGTCATCTACGTGGCCCAGGTCCCGTCTCTGCATTCCATGCGCATGTTCACCGAGGTGGGCCGCCGCGCCCATACCCACGACACGGGCGTGGGCAAGGCCATCCTCGCCCAGCTCGACGACGAGGCGGTCCGCGGGATCGTGAGCCGGACCGGCATGCCGACGCCCACTCCCAAGAGCATCGGCGACATCGACGCCCTGCTGGCCGACCTGAAGCTCATCCGCGAGCGCGGATACTCCATCGACGAGGAGGAGCAGGAACTCGGTGTCCGTTGCTTCGCCATGGCGGTGCCGAATGCCCCCACTCCAACGGCCATATCCGTATCCGGGCCGGTGTCGCGCGTGGACAAGTCCTTTGCCGACCGCGCCGTGCCGCTGCTCCGCGAAGCGGCCCAGGCGATCTCCGACGAATTCAACCAAAACTGACCCGGCGCGAACGGACACTTGGGGCCCCGGTTTCCGAGGAAAATTGGGGCCCCAAGTGTCCGTTCGCGCAATGTGCAGGGGTTGGTGTCAGCGGGGCGCGATGGCCGACACCAGATGGCCGTCGCTGATGGGTCCGCTGGCTGAGCCTGGCCCCTCACCGGACGGGGCGAGGCTGATCATGGGTGATTTCCGTTCGAGCAGCCAGAACAGGACGTAGCCCAGCCCGCAGCCCAGGAACCAGCTGTAATTGCCGATCCACGTGGCGTTGATGGTAGTTGCGCCGGTGTCGAGCAGGATTTTGGGGATCAGCACGGACGCGATCGAGACGGCGCCGCTGATGGCAACAGCATTGACGGCGTTGGGGTTGTAGCCATTGCGGAACCAATACCGGCCGGTGGGCTTCATGGTGTACATCTCGTCGACCCACACCTTCTGCCGGCTGACGAGGTAGTACCCGGCGATCAGGATGCCGAACAACGGGCCGATCAGGGCGCCCAAGACGCCGAGGGTGTAGTGGATGGCATCGCTGTTGGAGTACCAGTTCCACGGGGTCAGGATCACGGAGCCGACGGCGGCAATCATTCCGCCTGCCCGCCAGCTGATTTTCTGCGGGCTGACGTTGGAGAAGTCGAACGCGGGCGAGATGAAGTTGGCCACGATGTTGATGCCCACCGTGGCGATGACGAAGGTCAGGCCGCCAAGGAGTACGGCGAACACCGTGTCGATCTCCTGGACCGTCCTGACGGGGTCGGTGATGAGGCGGCCGAAGACCGGGATGGTGGCGGACGCCGTGATCACGGTCAGCAGCGAGAAGAACAGGAAATTGACCGGCAGCCCGAGCAGGTTGCCCTTCTTGACTGCCTTGTAGCTCTTTCCGTAGCGGGCGAAGTCGCCGAAGTTGAGCATGGGTCCGGAGAAGTAGGACACCACCAGGGCGATGGCCGAGACCATCACGGGTATCGACGCCGCGAAGTCCAGAGGCGGGCCGCTGGAGAGGCTGAGGCTAATGTTCCCGATGCCGGCCCTGGAGACCAGGTAGATGGCCAGGATCAGCATGACCACGTAGACGGCCGGGCCGGCGAAGTCGATGAACCTGCGGATGCTTTCCATGCCGTTCCAGAAGAGTGCTGCCTGGGCTACCCAGAGGATGCCGTAGCAGATCCAGCCCAGGGCGGACAGCCCCAGGAAGCCGTGCTGTCCGACGTCGTACAGCGGAGCCATGCCCGGGAAGAACTTCAGGAAGACGATAACCAGGGCCTCAGAGGCGAGGAACGTCTGGACGCCGTACCAGGCGACCGCGATCAGCCCGCGGATGATCGCCGGAATGTTGGCGCCCCTGACCCCAAAGACTGCCCGGTTGATGACCGGATAAGGAACCCCGGTGAGCTGGCTGGGCTTGGCCACGAGGTTGCAGAAGATGTTGACGATGATGATGCCGGCGAGCAGCGCCACGAGGACCTGCCAGCTGGCGAGGCCGAGGGCAAAGAGACTGCCGGCCGTGACGTAGCCGCCGATGCTGTGCACGTCAGACATCCAGAACGCAAACAGGTTGTAGCTGGACCAGCGCTGGTTTGTCAGCGGATCGAGGTCCTCATTGCTGAGCCGGGGATCATAGTCGGGACGGACGACGGCGGGTCCCGGCACTGCCGGCGAGGTCGCCTGCTGTGGTGCTGCTTGTGCTTCAGTCACGTGTTCCTCTTTATCGATGGGACGGACGGCAGACTCGGCCGTTTCATACAATCAATTAGATGGAACAGATGTTTCAGGTCAGTTTCGGGGGCGCTTCCGGCGATTTACGTTTTCAGCGGTGCTCGATCTCGTCCAGGGCATCGAACATGCCGGTGATCTTGCGGATCCGCTCCCGTCCGGGCTTTTCCAGGGCAGACAGCACGCCGTTGGCCAGGACTGTCATGAGGCTCATGGGGGCAGCGTAGCTGTCGAAGGCGGCAGTGCCGGACACGGGGCATTCGATCCAGACGGTGCAGTCCCCGGCGAGCCCGCGGGCGGTGGCATCGCCGATGAGCACTGTGGTTGCGCCGGTGGCCGCGGCGGCGGTGAGAACCTCCCGGAAGCCCTTCGGCCGGCGTCGGAAGCCGAGGAGGACCGCAACGTCGCCTTGGCCCAGTCCTGCCAGTTCCTCGCCTACGCTCTGGCCGGGCTGCGGCGCCAGATCAACGCCGCTCCGGCACTGCAACAGCTGCTGGCGCAGGTGCAGCGCGACAGGAAAGCTGTTGCGGAAGCCGATCAGGAGGACGTTGTCCGCGCGGGCAACGTGCTGGGTCACCGACTCCAGCCGGGCGGCGTCGAGGGAATCGAAGAACCGCTGCAGCTGGGCCAGCTCGTGGCTGACGTGGAGCGGCAGCCCTCCGTTGGGTTCTTGGACGGGCATCGGCACGCCGCTGGTCCTGAGTGCGCGGGTGTGTTCCTTGACCTCGCTGAAGTCGGCGAAACCGAGCCGGCGGAAGAGCCGGCTCATGGTCGCCTTGGAGACGCCGCTGAGGCTGGCCAGCTCCGCGGCGTTGTACACGGCCAGGTCGCCGAGCCGGTCCAGCAGGGTGTCGGCCGCCTTCTGCTCCTGCGGGCTCAGCTCGGGGTAATGCCGCTCGATACGTTCATCGATCCTCATGAAACAACCGTCTCACGTCCGGTCGCGGCTGACACTCCGTTCCCCGCGGCGCTCCCTGCTGCAGAGCGCGAACGTACACTTGGGGCCCCGTTTTCCGAGGAAATTGGGGCCCCAAGTGTACGTTCGCGCTGAGCTGCTTGTTCGCGGCGAGTGGGTTAGTGCTCGGATGCGGAGGACGCCTGGATCGGGACTTCCTTGCCGTCGCAGTCAATCAGCTTGCCGCCCTCGAAGCGGTCGCCGTCGGCCAGGCACTGCAGGTCCTCCTCCCGGACCACGCGCCCGGTGCCTGCCACAAACACCGACTGGTTCTCCGAGTTGCCGGCCTTGAGGTGGTTGAAGAGCAGGTTCAGCAGGATGGCCATCACGGCGGCCGAACTGATGCCCGAGTGGAAGATGGTGCCGAACCAGGACGGGAACTGGTCGTAGAACGCGGGGGCGGCGATCGGGATCATGCCGAACCCGATGGACGCCGCCACGATGATCAGGTTCATGTTGTTCTTGTACTCCACTTTGGCCAGTGTCCGGATGCCGCTGGCGGCAACGGTTCCAAAGAGTACGACGCCGGCACCGCCCAGGACGGGGGTCGGCACCGCTGCCACCACCCGGCCAAGCACCGGCAGCAGGCCCAGGATCACCAGGATCAGGCCGCCGGCGCTGACGACGAAGCGGCTCTTGACGCCGGTGATGGCGACGAGGCCCACGTTCTGGGCAAAGGCGCTTTGCGTGAAGGAGTTGAACAGTGGGGAGATGGCGCTGGAGAGCATGTCTGCCCGCAGGCCGTCGCCGATGCGCTTGGAGTCCACCTTGGTGCCCACGATTTCGCCCACGGCAATGATGTCCGCCGAGGTTTCGGTCAGTGTCACGAGGATGACGATCAGCATGGAGATGATCGCGGCAAGCTCGAACGTGGGAGCCCCGAAGGCGAAGGGGGTGGGGAAGGCAACTATTTCGCCTTGGCCCACCTTGGAGAAATCAGCCATTCCAAAGGCGAAGGCAATAGCCGTGCCCAGCACCATGGCCAGCAGGATGGAAAGCCGGGAGATCGCCGCGCTGCCCACTTTGCTGAGCAGCAGGACAATGGCCATGGTAGCGGCGGCCAGGCCGATGTTGGCCATGCTGCCGTAGTTGGGTGCCTTGCTGTTGCCGCCCATGGCCCAGTTGGCCGCGACCGGCATCAGCGTCAGGCCGATGGTGGTGATCACCGTGCCGGTGACCACCGGCGGGAAGAAGCGGATGATCTTGGAAAACAGCGGCGTGATCAGCAGGCCGATCAGTGACGCCGCAATCACGGAGCCAAAGACCGCCTGGATGCCGCCGCCGCCGTGGACGATCGCCACCATGGTGGAGACGCCAGCGAAGGAGACGCCCTGGACCAGGGGCAGCTGGGACCCGAAGAACCGGATGCCGACGGTCTGAAGGATCGTGGCCAGGCCGCCGACGAACAGGCACGCGGCGATCAGCAGGCCGATGTCCTGCGATGACATGCCGGCGGCCGCACCGATGATCAGCGGCGGGGCAATGATGCCGCCGTACATCGTGAGGACGTGCTGGAACCCGTAGGCAAAGGTTGCCCCAAGGGAGAGTCTTTGGTCTTCGGGGCGGGCTGCCGCTGTGCGGGCTTTTTTCTTAGTGTTCATGGCAGACTTTCTTGGTTCATGGCAGACGCCTTCGTCTGGCTAACAATGTCTGGCTAACGGGTGTGGCTGAAAGACTTGGGTGGTGGCCTCTGGTTTCGACAGGCTCAATCACCGGTGGTTGAGCCTGTCGAAACCAGAGGATCTCGACAAGCTCAACCGTTGGTACTAAGGGCTTAGCAGAAGCCGGCGATTCCGGACCAGGCGATCTCCGCCGGGGCGGCGTCTTCGCGCTGGACGGTGGCCTCGATCAGGCCGTAGGGGCGGTCGGCGGCAAAGAACACCTCGTTGGGGTTGTCCAGGCCGAACGGCGACAGGTCCACCAGGAAGTGGTGCTTGTTGGGCATCGAGAACTTGATCTCATCGATCTCGCTGTGAGCTTCGAGGACCTTGGCGCCCATGTCGAACAGCGTCTGCTGCAGGGCGTGGGAGTACTTTTCGGTAAATCCTTCGAGCAGCAGGCCCTTGATGTCCTCGTAGCTCTTGTTGAAGTCGAGCGAGCTGAAGTCCGTGCCGGCCTTGAACCGCCAGCGTGCGGAGACGTCGGTGGCCAGGATGCGGTCCGTGGTCTCCGGCAGGGTGGTGTACTTGTCCTTCGGATACCCCACGAAGCCCGACTGCGTGGACTTCAGGACGGTCAGGTCCTTGAGCCCGGAGATCAGGTGGGTTGCCGCGCCGTCCTTCACGAGGACCGCGGTGCGGACCTCCTGGCCGTTGCGCACGAAGGAGTGGTCGTGCGCGGTGCCGTGGGCCTGGATGCGGTCCCAGCTGTAGGACTCCGCTTCCCAGCGTCCGCCGGTGACCCAGTCGAAGCTGGAGGTGAAGTGCTCGCCAAGGCGCAGCAGGAACGCCTCCGGTGAGCCGATGCCATCCTTGGCGAACGCGTAGATGGTGTTCTTCTGGGTGTCCGTTGCCACGACGTGGCTGTTGTCGCCTTCGAGGTGGGCGGCGGCGAAGTCGCCACGGAGCTGCGAGGTGACGTTCAGGTCTTCGATTTCGTGGCGGTCCGTGTCCCGGGTGATTTTGACGACCCGGACTTCGGCCTTGCCGTACTGGTTCTGGCCGAGGATGATTTTGCTGCTCATGGTCTGTTCCCAACTTCCGTGAGGTGGAACCTAGGTTCCATCATTGAAATTAAGCGCGCATTTCCAGCGCGTTTCCGGTGGTGCCGACCCAACAAAAAAGAGCCGGCATCCATTGATGCCAGCTCATTACGACCCTGCCTGCTGCTCCCAGGTTACGTGACCCACGCCACGAATTGGTTAAAGCGTAGCCGAGTCTTGGCGGTGGTGTACATCACTTTCTGAAAATCCTGATTGTGACCGGAGTGGTCCGGGGCCATTGACCCGACGGCCCACCAGCCTCTACTATTTTCATATAGCAATAACTTCATTCCGCAATACGAAAAAACAAGGAAAAACAAGGGAGGATCAGATGTACCCCCAGGACCAGTTCCCCGTTGCACCGGCCGAGACGGCCAGCCCCTCAGTCCCGGAGTTCTACCTCCCCCGCGGAGGCGGAGCGGATCCGGATTTTTATCTTCCCGCGGACCGGACCCACGCTCCCGGCCGGATCTCACGCTGGATTCACAGCCTTCCAGTATTCGGTCGCCGGCGTTCGTAACGAGGTTGGCGATACGCATCTTCGCTGATGACGCCCAAAAGGCCTGGCGACACCTGAATCCGGGTGTCGCCAGGCCTTTTGCGTTGCGCTGGGCGCTTTGCGCGTCGCTGCTTGTCAGGACCCCGGGCGCCCCGGCCACTCCTTGCCGGCCCATGGGTCGTAGTCGGCGATGAGCTCCTCCTGCGGCGGACGCTCCGCTGCGGGGATGTGCTGCAGGTTCACCCGCACCCTGTACCAGAGCGAGCTCGATCCGCGCATTCCGTCGACGAGCACATCGGCCGGGTGCAGGGCCGGGACGAGGTCCGCATGCCGGGCCTTCCACTCGTCGAGCGCCGCGAGCGCCTCGGGCTTGGTCTTGGTGCGGGCCACCTCGATGAGCGGCATCACCGACTGCCTGCGGCCGGAGCCGTTGCCCCCGCGCGGCGCCTTCTCGGCGGGCCCGAGCTCGGCCGCGAGCGCGAGGAGCCCGTCAAGCGTTCCGACGGCGTCATCGATCCCGGCGTGAGGATCTCCCAGATCCGCGAACCGCCCGGGCACCGTGCCCACCGTGAACTGTTCCGGCCGGATGGATCGGACCTCGTCCCAGCCGAGCGGCGTCGAGACCCGGGCATCAGGCAAGGGCCGGACCGAATACGCCGATGCCACGGTGCGGTCCTTGGCGTTCTGGTTGAAGTCGACGAACACACTCTCGCCGCGCTCCTCCTTCCACCACCGCGCAGTGGCGAGGCCGGGCGCGCGGTTCTCGACCTCACGGGCGAGGGTTTCGGCCGCGAGCCGCACGTCCCGGTACGACCACTGCGGCGCGATGCGCACCAGGATGTGGAGTCCGCGCGATCCGCTCGTTTTCGGCCATCCCACCAGACCCGTGTCGTCGAGAACCTCCCGCGCCACATAGGCGACGTCGACGATCTGGGACCAGTCGACCCCCGGCATCGGATCCAGGTCCACCCGCAGTTCGTCGGGGTGCTCGAGGTCCTCAGCCCGGACCGGATGCGGGTTGAGGTCGAGGCAGCCAAGATTCACCACCCACGCCAGCCCGGCGGCATCCCGGATGACGGCCTCCTCGGCCGACGTCCCGGACGCGTAGTTCAGTACTGCCGTGTCGATGAAGTCGGGGTGGTTCTCGGGCACGCGCTTCTGAAAGAACGGCTCGGCGTCGATGCCCTTCGGAAAACGCTTGAGCACCATCGGCCGGCCGCCTGCACCGCGCAGCGCGCCGTCCGCGACGGCGAGGTAGTAGCGCACCAGGTCGAGCTTCGTCAGCCCGGGCCCGGGGAAAACCACCTTGTCCGGACTCGAGATGCGGACCTCGGCGCCGTCGATGGTGAGGATCTCGGCCGGCGTCTTCGACGGGTTCATGGCGCCACGCTAGCAGTTGGCCGGCGGGACGTCAGCCGTTGACCAGCCGGCGGGCCGCGGCCGAGTGCTCAGCGATGAGCCCGGCAATGTCCAGCCCGGGAATCTGTCCGTCCACCACCCGCCACTGCCCGCCCACCATCACGCGGTCTGCACGGTCCGCGGCACACAGCAGCAGGGCCGCGACCGGATCGTGGCTGCCGGAGAACCGCAGCTCGTCCAGGGTGAAGAGGGCCAGGTCCGCCTGCATCCCCGGAGCCAGCTGCCCTAGATCACCGCGCCCCAGCACCGCCGCCGATCCGCGGGTGGCCCAGCCCAGCGCCCGCTCCACCGGCACCTGCGCCCCGTAGCGCAGCCGCTGCAGGTACAGCGCCTGCCGCGCTTCAAGGATCATGTTGGAGGCATCGTTCGACGCCGACCCGTCCACTCCCAGCCCCACGGGGGCTCCCGCGTCCTCGAGTTCCAGGACGCGGGCGGTGCCCGAGGCCAGCCGCATGTTTGAGGTCGGGCAATGCGCGACGGCGGTCCCCGCGGCGCCCAGCCGGGCAATCTCGGCATCGCTGAAATGGATGCCGTGCCCCAGCCACGTCCGCGCTGTCAGCCAGCCCACGCTGTCCAGGTAGTCCACGGTGCGCAGTCCGTACATCTCCCGGCAGAACTCCTCTTCGTCCAGGGTCTCGGCCAGGTGGGTGTGCAGGCGGACGTCCAGCCGCTCGGCCATCAGTGCGCTGTCGGCCATCACTTCCTTGGTCACCGAGAACGGCGAGCACGGTGCCAGCGCAATCTGGATCACGGCACCGTCGCCGCGCTCGTGGTACTTCCCGATCAGGCGCTCGCTGTCGGCCAGGATCACGTCCGGCGTCTGCACCGTCGTTTGCGGCGGCAGGCCGCCGTCGTGCTGTCCCAGGCTCATGGAACCGCGGGTGAGCGTGGCCCGCATCCCCAGCCGCCGGACGGCGCCGACCTCGATGTCGATGGCGTCTTCCATGCCTGCCGGGAACAGGTAGTGGTGGTCGGCCGCCGTCGTGCAGCCGGAGAGCAGCAGTTCGGCGAGGGCCACCGTCGCGGCGAGCTCGAGATCCCGTGGCGTGAGCCGGGCCCACACCGGGTACAGGTTCTGCAGCCACGGAAACAGGGGAGCGTTGGCCACCGGCCCCCAGGCCCGGGTCAGCGTTTGGTAAAAGTGGTGGTGGGTGTTGATCAGGCCCGGGAGCAGGACGTGTGCCGAGGCGTCGAAGGTCTCCTCGCAGGGTGCGGACGGCCATTCGCCCGAGCCCAGCACTTCGGTGATCCTGCCTCCGCTGACCACCACCCCGCCCGAGGCGTCGAGGCTGTTGGCGGAGAATGCGGCGAGGGGATTGCGGATCCACAGCCGGGATCCGGGGTGTTCGGATGTAGGGACGGATTCAGGGGTCATGGTGGGTTCCTGTCTGAGCGTGCCGATGAAATGCCAGCTCAGTGGTGCCCTGTCTGCTGATCCAGGGGCCCGCCGGACGTGCGGCGGTTGGGCCCAGACTAGGAGGCGGCCCGGGCTGCCGTCAACGCTCGCATTCTGACCACTGATTGTGACCACCGGTGTGAAAGCTCAGTAACACGGATTTCACATCACGAAATTAATTTTCCGGAAACTATGGCGCAGGCCACAGTCCGGTGCTAATCTCGATTTTGCCAAAGGCGGGCACCCGGAGACCGGGAAGCTATCTACCAGGCGCAACTAAACCTTCAAAGCACATGCTGAAGCCTGGTATCCGTCGCATCTGGTGTTTGATCCCGCCACGGGGTACCGGCTTCCACTCCAAGGGAGCGCATCATGAGTACCACCGTCACGGCCGAACAATTCCTGGCCAGGTCCATCGAGCTTGCAACCGCGAACGTCCTCAACAGCGGGGGGCCGTTCGGCGCGGTCATTGTCACCGCCGACGGCCAGGCGTTCGACGGCGTCAACCGCGTCACCGCCACCAACGATCCCACCGCCCACGCCGAGGTTACGGCAATCCGCCGGGCCTGCAGCGAGCTGGGCACCTTCGACCTTCGCGGAGCCATTCTCTACAGCAGCTGCGAGCCCTGCCCCATGTGCCTCGCCTCGGCGTTGTGGGCGCGCATCGACCGCGTGATTTTCGCGGCGGACCGTCACGATGCCGCCTCCGTCGGCTTCGACGACGCCGTCTTCTACGAGTACTTCGACAACGACGACCGGGACGCCCTCATGCCGGTTTCCAAGCTGGGGCTCGGCGGACCGCAGTCCCCGGCCATTCTCGAGCCGTTCAACACCTGGAACACACTCGATTCCAGGATCGACTACTAGGGCCTGTGGTTCCAATGACCATCCTTGACAAGACCCCCGAAGGCCCCGAGACCGGGACTACACACGCCACGCATAAGCCGGGCAGGCAGTCCGCGCAGTCCGGAACGGATGCGGGAAACCGGCCACCGGCGTCGAACGCTTTCCTGGACCGCTTCTTCCACATCACCAAACGCGGCTCAACCCTGGCACGTGAATTCCGCGGCGGGTTGGTCACGTTCTTCACCATGGCGTACATCGTCATCCTCAACCCGCTGATCCTTGGCGGCTTCAGCGCAGACAACGCACCAACAGACGTGGCCGGCGGCTGGCTGTCCGCCGCACAGGTCGGTGCGGTGACCGGGCTCACGGCCGGCGTCATGACCATCCTCTTCGGCCTGGTCGCCAACCTGCCCTTCGGGCTCGCCGCCGGACTCGGCATCAACTCCTTCCTCGCCGTGGCCGTCATCCAGGAGGTCACCTGGGCCGAGGCGATGGGGCTGGTGGTCATCAACGGCATCCTGATCGTGCTGTTCGGCGTCACCGGCGCGCGGACCGCGATCTTCCGGGCCGTCCCCCGGGAGCTCAAGGCAGCCATCACAGTGGGCATCGGCCTGTTCATCGCCTTCATCGGCTTCGTGGACTCCGGCTTTGTCCGCTCCACCGCCGGCGGGCCTCCGGTCCAGCTGGGCGACAACGGCTCCATCACCTCCGTGCCCACCCTGGTGTTCATCGTGGGCCTGCTGTTGATGGGCATCCTCGTCGCCCGCAGGGTGCAGGGCGGGCTGCTGATCGGCATCGTGGCCACCACCGTGCTGGCGGCTGTCGTGGAGGCCGTGTTCCACATCGGGCCTGCCACCAAGGCAAATCCGGGCGGCTGGCACCTGAACACGCCGGTCCTCTCGGGCCAGCTGGTCTCCGCGCCGGACCTGGGCCTGGTGGGCCAGTTCGACCTCTTCGGTGCTTTCGGCCGGATCGGTGCGCTCGCCGCCACCATGCTGGTCTTCACCCTGGTGTTCACCAACTTCTTCGACGCCATGGGCACCATGACGGGCCTGGCCAAGAGCGCCGGCGTGGCCCACAAGGACGGGACCTTCCCGCGGCTCAAATCCGCCTTCATCGTGGAAGGCGTCGGGGCAGTGGCAGGCGGTGCGACGTCCGGATCCTCCAACACCGTGTACATCGACTCAGCGGCGGGCATCGGGGAAGGCGCCCGCACGGGGCTGGCCTCGGTGGTCACCGGCGTCCTGTTCCTCGGCTCCATGTTCCTCACCCCGCTCACCAGCGTGGTGCCGCTGGAAGTTGCCGCGGCGGCGCTGGTTGTGGTGGGCGCGATGATGATGGCGCAGATCCGCGAGATCAAGTTCACCAAGTTCGCGGTGGCGCTGCCCGCCTTCCTGACGATCGTCACCATGCCGCTGAGCTACTCGATCGCCAACGGCATCGGCGTGGGCTTCGTGTCCTGGGTGGTGATCGGAGCTGCCTCCGGCAAGGCGAAGAAGATCCATCCGCTCATGTGGGTAGTGACCGCGGGATTCCTGGTCTACTTCGCCCGCGGACCGGTGAGCGCGCTGCTCGGCGCGTAGGAGCCGCAAAGACCGGACCGGGGCAGGCAGATGGGGCCTGCCCCGGTCCACCCCCGTGAAACCCGTCCCTGCACCTCAACCCAGCAAACCGCAACCAAACTGACGCCCCGCCACAACCGCCGGTGCTTCCCCCGGCCACTGATAGGAACGAGAATATGGAAACTATCGCAGCCCAGGAAAAGGGAGTGCAGCCATGCTGGACCTGATGCCTTCCCTCGCCGGCTGGCTGCCGGCGGCCTCAGGACAACGGTGCGCTGTTGCCACCGTGGTGGGCGCCAGCGGCTCCGTGCCGCGGCCCATGGGCACCTCCATGATGGTGTCCGAGTCAGGCGACGTCCTCGGCAGCCTCTCCGGCGGGTGCGTGGAGGGGGCGGTGGTTGAGGCCGCGCTGGAGGCACTGCACGACGGCGGCACGCGGCTTGAGCTCTTTGGCTACAGTTCTGCTGATGCTTTCGCGGTCGGACTCACCTGCGGCGGCCAGCTCGAGGTCCACATCGAACCCCTGGACGCGCCCGGGGGTCCCCACCTCGGTGAGCTGCTGCAGCGGCAGGCGCCGCAGAGCCCCCTGGCCCTCATCCGCAGGGTGGACCGCAACGGGCGCGGCGCCGTCGTCATTCCGGAGCCGTCAACGTTCAAGGCGGCGGAGTCCGCCGCGCTGGCTGCGCTCCTCGGCCTGGACGATCCGCGCCGCGGCGCGCAAAAAGGAGCGGATGCCGGGGCCGCCCGCCGCGCCCTGGACGCGGCAGCAGCACAGCTGGACCCCTTGCTGCGCGGTGGACGTACCGGCCTGGTCCGGCTCGCCCCGGCCGGGGGCTGCCTGACTGCGGCACCTGTCAAGGGGGACCGCCCGGAGGGCGCAGACATCCTCCGGCCAGAGCCCGTGACGCTCCTCGTGGAAAGCCGACTGCCGCCGCCGCGCATGCTGGTGGTCGGCGCCAACGACTTTGGGGCGGCCCTCGTCCCGGCGGCGAAGTTGCTCGGGTACAGCGTGACGCTCGTGGACGCGCGCCCTGCGTTTGCCGCCCAGGCCCGTTTTGAGGCCGCCGATGACGTGGTGGCCGACTGGCCGCACCGTTACCTCGCGGCCGAGGCGGCCGCCGGAAGAATCGATGCGCGCACCGCCATCTGCGTCCTCACCCACGACCCCAAATTCGATATTCCGCTGCTGGAACAGGCGCTGGCGCTGGACGTTGCCTTCGTGGGAGCCATGGGCTCGCGGCGCAGCCACCGCCAGCGCGTGGACGAACTTCTCGCCCTGGGCGTTGTACCCGAACACCTGGGCCGCCTGCATTCCCCGATCGGGCTCGACCTGGGAGCCGTCACGCCGGCGGAGGTGGCCGTTTCGATCACGGCCGAACTGATCGCCGCCGGCAGGGGAGTGCCCACCTGCGCCCCGCTGCGGGACGGTGCCGGCCCCATCCACCACCTCAGCGCAGACATCTCCCCAGCAGACACCGCAACAGACGCCACTTCAACAGACACCTCAACAGAAAAACACGGGACGCCATGGACATGAACACCATCGAGGCCGTGGTCCGCACCACCGATCCGGCCGAATGGCGCGACGGCGACGCCTGGCTGGCCGGCGGCACCGTCCTCTTCTCCTACGGCAGCTACGCCTTCGGGTCCGAGCCGCTTCGGCGCCTGCTGGACCTTGGCTCGGCGGACTGGCCCGCCATCACGGTGACAGACACGGGGATCGAGCTCGCCGCCACGTGCACGATCGCGGAGCTGTACGCCCTTCCGGACTCGGCGGAGGCTGCCAGCGGACCCGCAGCAGAGTGGCCTGGCCTCGACCTCATCCGCCCCTGCTGCGAGTCCTTCGTGGCGTCCTTCAAGGTGTGGAACATGTCCACGGTGGGCGGCAACCTCTGCACCTCCCTGCCGGCAGGGCCCATGATCTCGCTCTGCGCGGGGCTCGAGGGCACAGCCACCATCCTCGGTCCGGGCGGCGCCAGCAGGGAGCTGACCGTCACGGACCTGGTGACGGGGGACGGACAGAATGCCCTGGCCCGTGGGGAACTGCTGCGCAGCATCAGGCTTCCTGCGTCTGCGCTGTCCTCACGCGTGGCGTTCCGCCGCCTGTCTCTCAGCAACCTCGGACGGTCGGGTGTGCTGCTCCTTGGACGGCTCGACGCCGGCGGGCAGTTCACGCTCACGGTCACCGCCGCGACAAAACGGCCGGTGCAGCTGCGCTTCGGCCAGGTGCCGGACGCCGCCGACCTGGACCAGGCGCTGGACGGGGCCATCCCGGACGCCCTGTACCACGACGATATCCACGGGCTGCCCGCGTGGCGCCGCGACATGACCTACCGGCTGGCCGAGGAGATCCGCGGCGAGCTTGCCGCGCCGGAGGGTACCCGGCCCCGGGCGGTATCCGGCGATTTCTGGCCTCCGGAACGGCACGCAGCCCGCACCCCGACCGCCGCGAAGAAAGACACCTGAGCATGACCATCGACATCAACGGAGTACCCGCCGGAACCGCACCCCGCCCGGGCCAATGCCTGCGCACGTTCCTGCGCGAGCAGGGCAACCTGGGCGTCAAGAAGGGCTGCGACGGCGGCGACTGCGGAGCCTGCACCGTGCACGTGGACGGCACGCCCGTACACAGCTGCATCTATCCGGCAGTGCGTGCCGAAGGCCATGCCGTGACCACCATCGAGGGGCTGGCAGGCGCTGCGGGCAGTGCCGGCCTGCATCCGATGCAGCAGCAGTTCCTGGACCGGCAGGGCTTCCAGTGCGGGTTCTGCACCGCCGGCATGGTGATGACCGCCGCGACCTTCGACGAATCCCAGAAGGAGAACCTGCCCCGCAACCTCAAAGGCAACCTCTGCCGCTGCACCGGCTACCGCGCCATCGGCGACGCCATCTGCGGCTACGAGGGGCACCCCGACCCGCAAGGCCCGGGATCCGGCGTCGCCGGTGAAGGCCAGCCGGAGCCGCCCCCGGGACAGCTCGGGGACGACGTGCCCGCCCCCGCCAGCCGCGCGGTGGTCACCGGACAGGCCCGCTACACGCTGGACGTGCCGGCCGACGAACTTCAGGGACTGCTGCACCTGAAGCTCCTCCGTTCCCCGCATGCCCATGCCCGGGTGATCTCGATCGACAAGGCCGCGGCCCTGAACGTTCCCGGGGTGGTGGCCGTCTTCACCCATGAGGATGCGCCGGCCCAGCTGTTTTCCACGGCCCAGCACGAGCTCTACACGGACGACCCCGATGACACCCGCCTGCTGGATGACGTGGTGAGGTTCCGCGGCCAGCGCGTTGCAGCCGTCGTGGCCGAATCGGTGCAGGCAGCGGAAGCGGGTGTCCGGGCACTGGACGTGAAGTACCAGGAACTGCCGGCGGTGTTCACGCCGCAGGACGCCATTCTTCCCGGAGCGCCGGCCATCCACGGCGACAAGGACGGCGCCACGGCAAGGATCAGCCGGCCGAAGGAAAACGTGGTGGCCGAACTGCACTCCGAACTGGGCAGCGTGCAGGCCGGGTTCGCGGAGGCCGACGTCATCCACGAGCAGACGTACCGGACGCAGCGCGTCCAGCACGTGGCGCTCGAAACGCACTCCTCCATCGGCTCCGTCGACGGGGAGGGCCGGCTGCACATCCGCACCTCGAGCCAGGTTCCGTTCCTGGTACGGCGGACGCTCTGCCGTCTCTTCTCGCTGCCGGAGGAACAGGTCCACGTGGTGGCAGGCCGGGTGGGCGGCGGGTTCGGCGGCAAGCAGGAGGTGCTCACCGAGGACATCGTGGCGCTCGCGGCCCTGAAACTGAAACGGCCGGTGCAGCTGGAGTTCACCCGGACCGAACAGTTCACCGCCAGCACCACCCGGCACCCGTTCGCCATCAGGCTCAAGGCCGGCGCCGCGAACGACGGCCGGCTCACGGCCCTGCAGCTGGACGTGCTCACCAACACCGGCGCCTACGGGAACCATGCCCCGGGTGTCATGTTCCACGGGTGCGGGGAATCCCTGGCCGTGTACAAGTGCGCGAACAAGAAGGTCGATGCCCAGGCGGTGTACACCAACACGGTTCCCGCCGGCGCCTTCCGCGGCTATGGCCTGAGCCAGATGATCTTCGCCATTGAATCCGGGATCGACGAACTGGCCGCAGGCATCGGCATGGATCCGCTCGAATTCCGCCGCCGCAACATGGTCCGCGAGGGTGACGACATGCTCTCCACGCATTCCGAGCCGGAAGAGGACGTCCACTACGGCAGCTACGGGCTGGACCAGTGCACCCGGCTGGTGCAGGACGCCCTGCAGCGGGGCCGCGAGCGGTACCGTGAGGCCGGGCTGGATGACCTGGGGCCGGACTGGGTCACCGGCGAGGGCACCGCGCTGTCCATGATCGACACCGTCCCGCCGCGGGGGCACTTCGCTCATTCGAAGCTCCGGCTTCTGCCGGACGGGACGTACGCGGCCGACGTCGGGACTGCCGAATTCGGCAACGGCACCACCACAGTCCACGCCCAGCTTGCGGCCTCGGCGCTGTCCACCACGGCGGGGCAGGTTAACGTGCGGCAGTCGGACACGGACCTGGTCGAGCACGACACCGGCGCCTTCGGGTCTGCCGGAACGGTCGTGGCCGGCAAGGCGACGCTCACCGCGGCAGAGGAACTGGCGGTACGGATCCGGGCATTCGCCGCAGGAGTCCGCCAGGTCCAGGCGTCGGGCTGCGTACTCGACGGCGACGCCGTGGTGTGCGAGGGGACCCGCGTGCCGCTGACAGACCTCGCGCGCGAAGCCGCGGACGCCGGCGTCGAGCTTGTCGCGGAAGGGCGCTGGGGCGGTACGCCCCGGTCCGTCGCATTCAACGTCCACGGCTTCCGGGTTGCCGTGAACACCGGCACCGGGGAGCTGCGGATCCTGCAGAGCGTGCAGGCCGCGGACGCCGGCGTCGTGGTGAATCCGCGGCAGTGCCGCGGCCAGATCGAAGGCGGCATCGCGCAGGCGCTGGGCGCCGCGCTGTATGAAGAAGTCAGGGTGGACGACGGCGGACGCGTCACCACGGACATCCTCCGCCAGTACCACATCCCGTCCTTCGCGGACGTGCCGCGGAGCGAGGTGTACTTCGCCGAGACCAACGACAAACTGGGACCGCTCGGTGCGAAGTCCATGAGCGAGAGCCCCTTCAACCCCGTGGCGCCGGCCCTGGCCAATGCCATCAGGAGTGCCACCGGCCTGCGGTTCGCCGAACTGCCGATTGCGCGGGACAAGATCTATCTGGGCCTGAAGGAGGCGGGACTCGTCCCGTCACCGTCAAGGCCCAGCCTCACAGGCAACATATAGTCGGGGGATGGAACAACGGACTTTAGGTAAAACCGGACGGGATGTTTCCGTCGTCGGACTCGGCACGTGGCAGCTCGGTGCGGACTGGGGCAACGTTGACCCGGAACAGGCCCGGGCCGTCCTGGCCGCCTCGGCGGAAGCCGGCGTGACGTTCTTCGACACCGCCGACGTCTACGGTGACGGGCGGAGCGAGCAGGCCATCGGGGCCTTCCTGGTGGACAACCCCGGGCTGGACATTACCGTTGCCACCAAGATGGGCCGCCGGCTGGAGCAGCAGCCGGAAAACTACAACCTCGCCAACTTCCGCGAGTGGGTGGACCGTTCCCGGCGCAACCTGCGCACAGATTCCCTGGACCTGGTCCAGCTGCACTGCCCGCCGACCGCTGTCTACAGCAACGCCGAGGTCTATGATGCCCTCGACACTCTGGTCTCCGAAGGCGCCATCAAGAACTACGGTGTCAGCGTGGAGCGCACGGACGAGGCCCTCGAAGCGATGCGCCATGAGGGCACCGCGTCCGTGCAGATCATCCTCAACGCCTTCCGGCTCAAGCCGCTGGACGAGGTGCTTCCCGCCGCGAAGGCCGCCGGCGTGGGAATCATCGCCCGCGTGCCGCTGGCGTCGGGGCTGCTGTCGGGCAAGTACACCAAGGACACGTCGTTCGCCGAGGACGACCACCGGAACTTCAACCGCAGCGGCGATTCGTTCGACGTCGGCGAGACCTTCTCCGGCGTGGATTACGCCCTGGGGCTCAAGGCCGTGGCCGAATTTGAACACCTGGTGCCGGAGGGCGCCAGCACCGCACAGGCAGCCATCGCCTGGATCCTGGCCCAGGAGGGTGTCACGTCGGTCATTCCCGGAGCCCGCAATGTGGAGCAGGCCCGGTCCAACGCCGCTGCGGCCGGTGTGGCATTGGGCGAGGAATTCGATGACGGAGTGCGCTGGATCTACGACCACTACTTCCGCGAGGCAATCCACCCCCGCTGGTGATGTGTCCTGTGTGAAGGGGAAAGCGGGCGTTGCATGACGTCGTCATCCTTCGATGCCTTTATTGACCGGCTCGCCGCCGTGGAAACCCCACCCGGGTGCAATAACTTCTTCGACCACTCAGCTCCCGCAAATGCCCTGCGCCGGCAAAACCTGGCGGCGTATTTCGGGGAAATGCTGCACCGGGCACCGAAGGTGCTGCTGGTGGGCGAAGCTCCGGGTTTCCGCGGCATGAGGATTACCGGCGTTCCCTTTACCAACCGCACCATGTTCCAGGGGGCCGCCAATCCCTTCGGGCTGTTCGGGCCGGGGAAAGGGTATGCTCTGCCGCCGGAGGCAGCGACCGTCGCTGCGGAGCCGACGGCGACCGTAATGTGGGAGGTCCTGGCCGAGCTCGACGTCCTCCCCGTGCTGTGGAGCGCCTGCCCGTGGCATACCCACGTGCCCGGACAGCCGCTGTCCAACCGCACGCCGACATCCGCTGAGGCGGCTTTGGGCACGCCGTTTTGGCAGGACCTCACCAGGCTTTTTCCCATCGAAACCGTGGTGGCAGTGGGGAACGTCGCGCACCAAAGCGTCCGCCGCAGCGGCCTCGACGTGCCGAAAATCAGGCACCCTGCCCATGGCGGTAGGGCCCGCTTCAAAGAGGGACTGCAGGAACTTCTCGCAGCGGGGACGCTGCAGCAGCGGCACTAGCCAAGCAGGTGCAGCTGGTCCGGGGTATCGAGGTCTTCCCCGCCGGACTGGCCTGAGCCCGGAGGCGCGGTGCAGTCCACCAGATCAATCAGCCCGGGGTGGGCCTGAAGGAAGTGCCGCGCGCCGGCGTCACCCGAAGCCGAGTCCGCGGCATCGGAGCGCAACGAGGCGTCGAGGAGCAGCGGATGCCCGCGCCGAAGTACGCCTGAGGCATCGGGGTAGGCGGCAGCCGTGACCCGACCGGGCCGGTGTGCCTGCAGCAGGCGGGCCACGGTTTCCGGCGTAAGTCCCGGCTGGTCCACGAGGGCCACCAGCACATGGTCCCCGGGCCGGGCGGTGGCAAGGCCCAGCCGCAACGAGCTCCCCATGCCGGACGGCCACGCCGGGTTCTCCACCACGGCGTGCCGGTGGAGATCGGTTGCTGCCCGCACCGCCTGTGCGCCTGCACCGAGCACCACCACCACCTCGCGGCAGCCGCCGCCGGACAGAACGTCGGCCAGCACTTCGACGAGGGTGCGTCCCCGGAACGGCAGCAGGGCCTTCGGGCCGCGGCCCAGCCTGGTGCCGGCCCCCGCGGCAAGGAGGACGGCGGTGGTGGCTGGCGCCGGAAAGTCTGCCATGTCACCACCTTAGACGGGAGTTGCCGGGAGAAAACTACCGGTTGGTAGGGGTGGTTACCCCAGTTAGTGGCCGCTAACCTCGTATATGTCGTGTTGGCAATTGGGGGGTCACATTCGGCTGCAATGACGCGGCCGGCAGAAGGAGTACAGATGGCAAGCACATTCGAAATAGTGAGCGCGGGACAGGGAGCATTCCGTTTCAGGCTGAAGGCTGACGACGGCACGCTGGTTGCGGTTTCACCCAGTTTCCAGAACATCAAGGCAGTAGTCGCCGGCATCACCGCGGTGCGGGAGAGCGCAGCCACCGGCTTCATCGTGGACCGGCGCGCGGCCCTCACCTCCACCTGACTCATTCTTACGAAACGCCCGTCGGCGGCCCCCACCGGAAGGTGGGGGCCGCCGTCGTTTTGCGCTATCCGCTGGCTCAGCCACTAACAGTCAGGACTCGCCGCCCGCTCCGCCGGTGGTGCCCGCGTTGACATCCAGGAGCTTGTAGCGGTCCATGGCGTACGACGGCGCGCCCTCCTCGACCTCGCCCCTCGCCGCGAGCAGCTGCAGCGTCTTCACCACGATGGAGTGGGTGTCGTTCTTGAAGAAGCGGCGTGCTGCGGCGCGGGTGTCGGAGAAGCCGAAGCCGTCTGCCCCGAGGGAGGCGAACTCGTTCGGGACGAACTGGCGGATCTGGTCCGGGACGGCCTTCATGTAGTCCGAGACCGCCACGATGGGCCCCTGCGCATCGGCCAGCTGCTGGGCCACGAACGGCACCCGTGCCGGTTCGCCGGGGTTCAGGAACGCTTCCTCCTCGGCGGCGAGACCGTCGCGGCGCAGTTCGTTCCAGGACGTGACGGACCAGACGTCCGCGGAGACGCCCCAGTCCTCAGCCAGGATCCGCTGGGCCTCGATGGCCCACGGCACGGAGACACCCGAGGCCAGGATCTGGCTCCTGGGACCTTTAGCTTCCGACGCCGATACCCGGTAGATGCCCTTCAGCACACCGTTGACATCGAGGTTCTCAGGTTCGTTTGGCTGGGTGATGGGTTCGTTGTAGACCGTGATGTAGTACATCAGGTTCCGGTCCGCGGAGTCCGGTCCGTACATCCGCTCGATGCCGTCGCGGACGATGTGTCCCATTTCGTAGCCGTAGGCGGGGTCGTAGGTGACCACTGCCGGGTTGGTGGCGGCGAGGATGGGGGAGTGGCCGTCGGCGTGCTGCAGGCCTTCGCCGGTGAGGGTGGTGCGGCCGGCGGT